>NZ_JBTLNE010000001.1:0-35109 GCF_054457435.1 Halovulum sp. GXIMD14793
GGGGGGTGGGCGGGTGGGCCCGTCCCCCGCGGGCGGAGGGGTGAGCCGGGCGCTCAGTCATCCAGCCGGGTGCCGTCGCGATATTTTGCGACAACATCAATCATGCCTATGATTCCGTCATTGAACATGTCCAGTTCTTCTGCTGGCACCCAAAGCTCCTGATGGGCCTGGCCGCCGGCATCCTGTACCGGATAGCGGGCGGCCAGCACGTCTGAAATCTCAAAGCGCGTAACATAGCCCATATTGTCGGGGGCGGGGCGTACTGAGTTCCAGTCGCGAGCGATTTTCTCAGCATATTCAAACGTGGTCACTGGATAGAAAATTGGTTGGTCCGGCAGCCTTGGGGGCCAACGTCGCCAGTCGGTGGCCTCGACCAGATCAAGCTCTGCCTGTCCGGTAGGGCGATAGAGGATCATACCCATTAGATCGCTTCCAATTCTGTTTTGGCCTCATCAAGAATTCGCTTCACCTCAGAGCCTTCCAGGCGCTGGATGTCATCCTGATATTTCAGCAGCGCGCCCAGCGTGTCCGAAATCACTTGCGAGCTGAGCTCCACGGCATCGAGGGCGATCAGGCATTTGGCCCAGTCGATGGTTTCGGCCACGCCAGGTTTTTTGAACAGGTCTTCCGTGCGGAGTTTCTGGACGAAAGCCACCACTTCGCGGCTGAGTGTTTCTTGCGCTTCGGGGGCGCGGGCGGCGATGATCTCCATCTCGCGGGTGAAATCGGGATAGTCGACCCAGTGATAGAGACAGCGGCGTTTCAGGGCGTCATGCACTTCGCGGGTGCGATTCGAGGTCAGGATGACAATCGGCGGCTCTGGCGCGCGGATGGTGCCAAGTTCGGGGATGGTGACCTGAAAGTCGCTGAGTGCTTCCAGCAGGAACGCCTCGAACGGCTCGTCAGTGCGGTCCAGCTCGTCGATCAGCAGGACCGGCGCGCCGCCCTCTTGCGGGCGCATCGCCTCTAGCAGGGGGCGGCGGATCAGGTAGCGGTCGGAGAACAGATCATCGGTCAACGCGTCGCGATCAGCGCCTGACGCCTCTGCCGTGCGGATGGCGACCATTTGTGCGGGGAAGTTCCATTCATAAACGGCAGAGGCTGCATCCAGTCCTTCATAGCATTGCAACCGGATCAGGCGGCGGCCAAGTGCGGCGGACAGGGCTTTGGCGATCTCGGTCTTGCCGACGCCGGCCTCGCCCTCAAGAAACAATGGGCGGCCCAGTTTCAGCGCCAGAAACACCACCGTCGCCAGCGACCGGCCACAGACATAGTCGACGCTTTCCAAGAGCTTTTGGGTTGTATCGATGCTTGATGGCAAGGTGGTCATTGGCGGTCCTTCCGGGTTTGGGTCAACAGACCGGGGCCTGGCGCGAAAATCAATCTATAAAAGCATCACCGCGGCAAGGCCAAGAAAGGCGAAGAACCCCACAATATCGGTCACAGTGGTCACAAACGCGCCCGAGGCCAGGGCCGGGTCGGCCCCGGCCCGTTCCAGCCCCATGGGGATCAAGATGCCCGCCAGACCGGCCACGACCATGTTGATGACCATGGCGATGCCGATCACCATGCCCAGCATGGGGGAGCCGAACCAGAACACACCGACCAGCCCGATCAGCACAGCAAATACCACGCCATTGCCGAGGCCAACCAAGGCCTCACGCCGGATGATCCGCATCGCGTTGGAGCGGGTCAGGTCGCGGGTGGCCAGGGCGCGGACGGCCACCGTCAGGGTTTGGGTTGCGCCATTGCCGCCCATTGAGGCCACGATTGGCATCAGCACGGCCAATGCAACAATCGCGGCAATCGTATCTTCGAACTGGGCGATCACCAGCGAGGCCAGAATAGCCGTCACAAGGTTCACCGCCAGCCAGGGGAAGCGCAGTTTGGCGGTTTCCCAGACATTGTCCGAGAGTTCTTCGTCGCCCAGACCGGCCAGGCGTTTCATGTCTTCCTCGGCCTCGTCTTCCAGCACGTCCATCGCATCATCGATGGTGATCACGCCGATCAGACGGCCGCTGTCGTCGATCACCGGGGCTGAGATCATGTGATACTGGTTAAAGGCATAGGCGACATCCTCGTCAGATTGGGTGACCGGGATCAGGCGCGGGTCCATATCGGCGATATCGGACAGAAGAATATCGCGTTTATGCGCCATGATCCGGCCCAGCATCACCGTACCGACCGGGTGCATGGCGGGATCGACCAGGATCACCTTGTAGAAATCTTCCGGCAGGTCTTCGGTATCGCGCATATGGTCAATGACCTGGCCCACGGTCCAGTGTTCCGGGGCGGTCACCATCTCGCGGCTCATCAGGCGGCCGGCGGTGTCCTCGGGGTATTGCAGGGCGGCTTCGACGGCGACACGGTCGGCATCGTCGAGTGCATCGAGCAGCTTTTCCTGCTGCGCTTCCTCCATATCCTCAACCAGATAGACGACGTCATCGGTCTCCATCTCCTGCACGGCGCTGGCGAGGACGTCGTCATCGAGGTAATCGAGGATCTCGTCCTTAACGCCCTCCTCCAGCTCGTGCAGAACCGCGCCATCGATCTTTTCGCCCCAGGTGTCGAGGAATTTGCGCCGGTCGGCAGGCGGGATCTGTTCCAGAAGGTCGGCGATATCGGCTTCGTGCAGGGGGCCCAGCAGCTCGTGCAGGCGATCCCTGGCCCCAAGTTCGACAGCGGCAAGGATGCCGTCGACGGTGGCGGCGTTCAGCTCGTAGGCGTCTTCGCTTTCCGGTGTGTCCGGCGTGATTTCTGTCATATCGCTCATGTCGCCCCCTTGCCGGACTTGCACAGGCCCCGCGTTGCGCGTTAGCTCGGGTCGCAGAATTACGCGGAATGGGCGGATATGGAAACATCCCTTCTTTTGGGTCAGGTGCTGAGTTTTAGCGGCAATCCGCTGGTCGAGGGACCAGCGGCGGCGCGTCACATTCGGCAAGGTGCTGTGCGGATTGCGGCGGGCCGCGTGGCGGAGATGGGCGAGGCTGAGGCGCTGTTGGCGGCTTATCCGGAGGTGCCGCGCACGGATCATGGCAATCATCTGATCATGGCCGGGTTTGTCGATTGCCATGCGCATTACCCGCAGACGGCGATCATCGCCAGTTGGGGCAAGCGGCTGATCGACTGGCTGAACAGCTATACCTTTCCCGAAGAGGCACGGTTCGGCGATGCCGATTATGCGGCGGAGGTTGCCGGGCGGTATCTGGATCTGAACCTGTCGAACGGGATCACCAGTGCGGCGTGTTATTGCACCATTCATCCCCAGAGCGTTGACGCGTTGATGCAGGCATCCGAGGCGCGGGGGCTGGCGATGGTGGCCGGTAAGGTGATGATGGATCGCAATGCGCCAGATAACCTGATGGACAGCGTGCAATCGGGCTATGATGACAGCAAGGCTTTGATCCAGCGCTGGCATGGGCGCGGGCGGCTGCGCTACGCGGTTACGCCGCGTTTTGCCCCAACCTCAACCCCGGCGCAGTTGGAGGCTGCGGGTGCGTTATGGGCTGAGCATCCTGATTGCGCGATGCAGACGCATTTGTCCGAGCAGGTTGAGGAAGTTGTCTGGGTGACGGAGTTGTTTCCCGACGATCGCGATTATTTCGCGGTTTATGAGCGGTTCGGGCTGGCTGGCCCCGGCACGGTGATGGGACACGCGATCCAGTTGAAGGAACGGGAATGGGCGGCGATCCGGGACACCGGGTCCGGGATTGCGCATTGTCCGACATCCAACACGTTTATCGGGTCAGGCCTTTTTGACATGGCCCGCGCCGGGGCGGAGGGTATTCCAGTCGGGCTGGCGACGGATGTTGGCGGCGGGTCGAGTTTTTCGATGCTGCGCACCATGGCAACGGCTTATGAGATCGGTCAGTTGCAGGGCAATCCGCTGCATGCCTCGGCCCTGTTGTGGTTGGCGACAGCGGGCAGTGCGAACGTGTTGCGGTTGGCGGATATCGGCAATCTGGAGGCGGGGTACATGGCCGATCTGGTGGTGCTGGATCTGGCCTCTACCCCGGTGATTGAGCAGCGGGTGGCGCGGGCCGATGATTTTTGGGAAACGGTATTTCCGACGATCATGCTGGGCGATGATCGGGCTGTGGCGCAGGTTTATGTGGCGGGGCGCCCGGTGGGCTGAGGTTGGTTCTGACGGTCAGCGGTGGGAGCCTCCGGCGGGGATATTTTTGGAACAATGAAGGGCTATGGTGGTCTTGATGCGGCGGCTTCCAGTGCGGGGTAGCGGATGGCCAGGGTGATGGCGCGCGCAAGGTTGAGGATCATCAGGGCGGCCCAGAGGCCGTGATTGCCGAAGGTTGTGGCCAGCGACAGCAGGGCGACAATATAGATGGCGGTTGAGATCAGCATTGCGTTGCGCATGGCGGCGGTGCGTGTAGCCCCGATGAAGATACCATCCAGCATCCAGGACGCGATGCCGATCACCGGGGCGGCGGCGACCCAGGGCAGGTAGATGCGCGCCTGTTCCTGCACGCCGGGGGCTTTGGCCATCAGGTCGATGATGGCCGGGCCGCAAAGGTAGAAGGCCGCGCCCAGCGCAAAGGACAGGCCGACGCCCCATTGGCTGGTGATGATGGCCGCATGGCGCAGGGCGGCGCGGTTTCTCTGGCCGAGGGCGGCACCGACCATGGCCTCGGCCGCGAAGGCAAAACCGTCAAGGGCGTAGGCCGTGACCTCAAGAAACAAGAGCAGGATCTGGTTTGCGCCGAGCACATCATCGCCAAAGGCCCCGCCCCAGTAGAGAAAGCTGAGGAAGGAGCCGGTCAGCAGGACAGAGCGGATCATGATATCGATATTGATGGCAGCCATGTATCTTAGCCGGGCCTTATCGAACACCCGCGCCCAGTTGCGCCATTGACTGCCGCTAAAGGCCTCGCGGCAGAGGTAGAGGCCAAGGGCGGCCCCGGTCCATTCGGCAAGGAAAGTGGCGAAGGCAACCCCCTCTACCCCCCAGTTGAAGCCCATCACAAAGAGGATATCCAGCACGATATTCAGCCCATTCATCCAGAGCTGAAGGATCAGAACGCTGCGTGTGCGTTCCATGCCAATCAGCCAGCCGGTCAGCGCGTAGGTGGCGATGATCGCAGGCGCGGACCAGATGCGGATGATCATATAGCTGCGCGCGAGGCTTTCCACCTCGGCCGAGGCGGGCGAGAGCCAGAAGGCCCCAGCGAAAAGCGGGTATTGCAGGGCGATGAAGATCAGGCCTGCCGCACCGCCGATCAGCAGGCCGCGGGTCAGAAGCGCGCCGGTTTCCTCAACCTCGCCCGAGCCGCGGGCCTGGGCGACCATTCCGGTGGTGCCCATGCGCAGAAAGCCCATGATCCAGTAGATCGCGGCCAGAGTGACGGCACCGATCCCGACTGCACCGATGGGCGCGGCCAGCCCCAACTGGCCGACGACACCGCTGTCCACCAGCCCCAGCAGGGGCACGGTGGCGTTGGACAGGACAATCGGCAGGGCGATATGCAGCACCCGGCGATGGGTGACAGGCTGGGCCTTTTCCGGATCAGCGGTGCTGTGTTCAGCCATCGCTGGGGGGCATCAGGAAATGGGCGGTGGCCTGGGCGAAAGGACGGGCGCGATTGTCCTGCCATGCCTCAACATGCACGGAGGCATAGCGGCGGCCGGAGCGGTTGATCCGCGCCCGTGCATAGGCATCCCGCAGCAGGCCGGTGCGCAGGTAATCGACGGTGAAGTCGATGACCTTGGGCAGGGGCGGAAAGGTGCCGGACTCGATCCTGGCCGCAGCGTCGCCGCCGCCCTCCATCCGTTCCCAGATTTGGCCCCAGGACAGGCCGATTACGGCGGTAATTTCCAGAAAGGCCCCGGTTGCGCCGCCATGCAGGGCTGGCAGAAACGGGTTGCCGATCAGCTTTTCGGAATAGTTCAGCTTTGCCGTCAGTTCATCGCCCATACGCTCGAAACTGATGCCCAGATGGGCGATGTAGGGGATCGATCCGACAAGGCGCATCAGCGCATCATCACGGCGCTGCTTGACCACCTGGATCGGTTCGGGACGGGGACGCACCATGTGTCAGGCCCCTTCCACGGTGAATGCCCCGGCAGCCGCCGCCACGGGCGTATCGGGATCATCGCACCAGGCCGTGGCGCGGACGAAGGCAACGGATTTGGTGATGCGATAGCATTCGGCAGAGGCATGCACCGGTTTGCCGGGTTCGGCCGAGCGCATGTAGTCAATGCGCAGGTCAATCGTCGCCGTCCCCGCCGGGGCCGCAGGATGCGACATCACCGCCGCGCCCGAGCAGGTATCCAGCAGCGCGGTCACCACCCCACCCGCCAGAACACCGGTTGCCGGGTCGCCAACAAAACGCGCATCGTAGGGCAGAGACATCCTGGCCGTGCCCGCCCCGATATCATCTAGAACCATACCAAGGTCCTGGGAATGCGGGATCGCCTGGATGAACTGCCGTGCAATACTGGCTTTGCGGGTGTCACTCATTCATTTGGTGTAGCCGGGAGGCAGACGGGCGCGCAATGGCAAAGATCAAAGAGCTTTGCGCCGCCAAACCCTTTGCAACGCGCCTCATGTTAATTGCCTTGCAATCACGGTCACCTGCCTGCAGAGAACGTGGCAACCTCTATTAAAGGGCGCGGTTTCATGCTTGCACGCCTGCTGGCGACCATATTCCTGTTCTGTGCTGCAGGGGTTGCAATTGGATTTCTGCCGGACCTGCACCGTGCAACCGACACGATTTCATTGTTGAGACCCGGCTTTGGCCTGATGTGCTTGATCGGTCTTGGGTTTTCGCGATCCATTCTGATGCGCCTTGCGCTTGGGATTGCCGTGCTGTCGCGCCATCCATTCTCTGGCCCGCCCAAATGCTCGGACTGGCGGGCTGTTGCGGCGGCCCCGATTATGATTGGCGGGCAGGAGGTCTGGATCGTTTCTCTGCATATCCACTGGCCCTGGCCGTTTCAAAGCGCAGAGGCGGAGGCCGCAGCGGCGGGTGTCCTTACCCCCTTGCAGGGGCCGACCGTTATCGCGGGTGATTTCAATATGCTACCCTGGACCCAAAGGGTTCAACGCATTGCCCGCATGACGGGCACGCGTCTGGCCGGACCTGCGCAGTTCACATTTTCAAGACGCAATATCCCGCTGCCGATTGATCTGGTTCTGGCCCCCGGTGGCGGGCAGGTGCGGATGCGCCCGCTTATCGGGTCAGATCATGCCGGTGTGGTAGCGGATATCAGCCTCAAGAACGACTGACAGGTCAAAATCTTGACCTTAACGTCAAGTGGAGCTATCTTCTGTCCAACCAAAACCAGACTCATGGACCGACGATGACCGACGAAAACTATACCATCGGCCGCATGTGCAAGGAATTTGACGTGACCCCGCGCACGTTGCGTTTCTATGAGGCCAAGGAACTTCTCTTTCCGATTCGCGAAGGGCAAAAGCGGCTGTTTACCCGGCGGGACCGCGCGCGGCTGAAGCTGATCCTGCGCGGCAAGCGCTTTGGCTTTGCGCTGGAGGAAATCCGCCAGTTGCTGAACCTTTACGACATTGATGACCAGCAGGTCACGCAGTTGTCGCGGACCTATGACGTGGCGCAAAAGCATCTGGCCTCGATGGTGTCGCAACGCGAGGAACTGGGTCAGGCCATCACCGATCTGAAAGATCAGTTGAAATGGGTTGAAGGTGTATTGGCCGAGCGCAGCAGCGCCAAGGCCGCAGAATAAGATTTAACGGGAGGATCAGAGATGCCAGTATATGAGGCACCGCTGAAGGATATGGATTTCGTTCTGCATGATGTGCTGAACGTCGATAAAAGCGACATTCCGGGATATTCCGAACTGGACCGTGATTTCACCGGTGCCATTCTGGAAGAGGCAGGAAAAATCGCGCGCGATGTGCTGGCCCCGCTGAATGTGGTGGGCGATCAGGAAGGCTGCGTTCTGGAGAACGGTGTCGTGCGGACGCCCAAGGGCTTCAAGGACGCATTCGACACAGTGCGCGAGGGCGGCTGGACCGGGCTGGATTGCGATCCGGAGTATGGCGGTCAGGGAATGCCATATGCATTGGCAACAGCCGTCGGCGAAATGCATGTTGCGGCCAACATGGCGTTTAACATGTATCAAGGTCTGACCCATGGCGCGTATTCCGCCATTCATGCGCATGGGTCCGAGCAGCAAAAAGCGACCTATCTGCCCAAAATGGTGACCTGTGAATGGACCGGCACCATGAACCTGACCGAACCGCATTGCGGCACCGATCTGGGCATGTTGCGCACCAAGGCAGAGCCGCAGGGCGATGGCAGCTTCAAGATTAGCGGGCAGAAGATCTTTATCTCGGCTGGTGAGCACGACATGGCCGAGAACATCATCCATCTGGTTCTGGCTAAGATCCCCGGCGGGCCTGAGGGCGTGAAGGGTATCTCTCTGTTCATCGTGCCGAAATTCCTGGTCAAGGAAGACGGCAGCCTGGGCGAGCGCAACGGTGTGAGCTGCGGCAAGCTGGAAGAGAAGATGGGCATCCACGGCAATTCGACCTGTGTGATGAATTATGATGAGGCCACCGGCTATCTGGTGGGTGAGGAACATAAGGGCCTGCGCGCCATGTTCACCATGATGAACGAGGCGCGGATCGGTGTTGGCCTGCAGGGCTATGCGCAAGCGGTTGCGGCCTATCAAAACTCGGTGGCTTATGCGAAAGACCGGCTGCAGGGCCGCGCTGTCACCGGGACCGAAAACCCCGATGGCCCGGCCGATCCGCTGATCGTGCATCCCGATGTGCGGCGTATGCTGATGGATCAGAAAAGCTTTACCGAAGGGGCACGGGCCTTTGCGATCTGGTGTGCCAGTCTGGTGGATGCCGCGCATCGTTCTGACGACGCCGATGCCGAAGGGCTGGTCAGCCTGCTGACCCCGGTGGTCAAAGGGTTCCTGACCGACAAGGGCTTTGACAACGCCATTCAGGCGCAACAGGTCTATGGCGGGCATGGCTATATCGAGGAATGGGGCATGTCCCAGTTCGCCCGCGATGCCCGGATCACCATGATCTACGAAGGCGCGAATGGCGTGCAGGCGCTGGATCTGGTGGGCCGCAAGCTGGCCACTGACGGTGGCAAGCATGTGATGGCCTTCTTTGAGATGGTCAAAGGCTTCATCAAAGAGAATGAAGGCAATGAGGCGTTGAAAGCCGATTTCCTTGAGCCGCTGAAACAGGCGTCCAAGGACCTTCAGGCGGCGGGGATGTATTTCATGCAGCATGGCATGAAGGACCCGAATGCGGCGCTGGCCGGTTCAACCGATTTCATGCATCTGTTCGGGCATACCTGCCTGGGCCTTATGTGGGCACGGATGGCCAAGGTGGCGATGGAACGGCTGGAGGCTGGCGACAGCGATGCCGATTTCCTGAACGCCAAGATCGCCACCGGTCGCTACTATATGGCCCGCCAACTGCCCGCGACGGGCATGCATCTGGCGCGGATCAACTCCGGCGCAGATCCGGTGATGGCGCTGACGGCTGAAGCTTTCTAAGCAGGGTGCGTGGCAACACGCACCCTATTGATACATGCTGACCCTATGCCTCTGGTTTAGGGAGACCAAACGCTAACCGACTAGGATGATCGACAGATATCCCCTGACGGAGTGCCGAACATAATGGGAAGAGAAATCAGACCTTGTCTTTCGTTGTATTCGTCCGCGCTCTGGCTGCTATTGGCTGCTGTAGTCGTTCTGGCTCCCTCCGGTTGGTGTTGGCGAGAATACCTAGCGTGTAAACCCATAGTTGTCGGCCCGGAGGACATGATCTTTCCATGCAACGACAATATCGGAATTGGCATGGCCGCTGCCTATCAATTTGCCGTTATCGGGTTCATCATTGGGGGAACACTGTTGGCTTCGGCAGTTATTGCTTGTCTTGTTGAGTATGCTCGCTTGCGCCGAGAAAGGTTCATCAAAAAATCTGGCGATGAGATGCGTGTAAGCACTCATCCCTAACAGGGGGAAACCATGTACAAGCTTTATTGCTTTGCTCAGTCCGGGAATGCTTACAAGGCGGCGCTGGCGCTGTCGTTGATGGACGCGGACTGGGAGCCGGTATTCGTTGATTTCTTCAATGGCGGGTCGCGCAGCCCGGATTTTCTGGCGCTCAATGAAATGGGCGAGGTGCCGGTTCTGGTCGACGGGGAGACGACGCTGACCCAGTCTGCCGTCATTCTTGATTATCTGTCGTCAAAGCATGGCACATACGGCGCAACCTCTGCAGAGATGCGGCGCGAGATTTTGCGCTGGATGCTTTGGGACAATCACAAGCTGACCGGCAATATCGCGACGGGGCGCTTTTTGATGAACTTCCTGCCGGAAGAAAAGCGCGATCCGGGGGTGATTGCCTTTTTGATGGGCCGTGCGCATGCAGCGATGAAAACGCTGGAGCGGCATCTTGAGGGGCGCGACTGGATCGTTGGCGAGGCGCTGACCATCGCCGATCTGTCCTGTGTCGGGTATCTCTATTTCACCGATGAATTCCAGGTCGATATGAACCAGTTCCCGAATATCGACCGCTGGCGCAGCGCCATCGCCGCCCTGCCCGGCTGGAAACACCCTTATGACCTGATGCCCGGCCATCCGCTGGAGGGCGCATGAGCGACGGGACCATCATGATCCTGATGAGCCTGTCGTTGTTCACCGCAGGCAGTGCCATTGGCCTGCGCGCCGCACAGGAGCGCAACCCGGACCCGAATGACTTCTCGGCACAAAAGGGGCTGGGTCATATGCTGGTTGGCATTCTGGCCTGGTCCGGGGTGACCTGCGCGTTTCTGGCCGGGCTTTATCTGCTTGGGGTGATGCGCACCGTCATTGTCACCATCCCGCTGATCTTTTTCGTCGCCTTCACGCATTTCGGCGACCGTGTTCATGCGTTTTACCGCTTCCAGACGCCGCTGGCGCTGGTCGGGTTACTGCTCGCCATTTTGCTGTGGCTGATCCTTATTTCTCAAGTTCAAGGAGACCCCAATGTCTGACGCCTTTATCTATGATTCAATCCGAAGCCCGCGCGGCAAGGGCCGCAAGGACGGATCGCTGCACGAGGTGAGCGCCGTGCGCCTGTCGGCCGAGGTGCTGAACACGCTGAAGGACCGCAACAATCTGGATACCGAAGCGGTGGAGGATGTGGTCTGGGGCAATGTCACCCAGGTGATGGAGCAGGGCGGCTGTCTGGCGCGGTCTGCCGTGTTGTTGTCGGATTTTGACGAAAAGGTTCCGGGGCTGGCCATCAACCGGTTCTGTGCATCCGGCATGGAGGCAACCAACCTTGTCGCCAATCAGGTCAAGGGCGGGGCTGGTCAGGCCTATGTCGCCGGCGGGGTCGAGATGATGGGGCGCGTTGCCATGGGATCGGACGGCGCGGCGATTGCTGTCGATCCAAGTCTGGCGATGAAGACCTATTTTGTGCCGCAGGGGATTTCGGCCGATATCATTGCCACCGAATACGGCTTTTCCCGCGACGATTGCGATGCCTTTGCCGTGGAAAGCCAGAAACGTGCCAAGGCAGCCTGGGACGATGGGCGGTTTGCCAAATCGGTCGTGACCATCAACGATATCAACGGCCTGCCGATCCTGTCGCATGACGAATACATGCGGCCCGAGACGGATATGCAGACGCTGGGCGCGCTGAAGCCCTCGTTCAAGGAAATGGGCGAGGTGATGCCGGGGTTTGATAGCATTGCCCTGCTGAAATATCCGCATCTGGAAAAGATCAACCATGTGCATCATGCCGGAAACTCTTCGGGTATTGTGGACGGGGCAGCGGCGCTACTGGTCGGCAATGAGGAGTTCGGCCAGAAATACGGGCTGAAGCCACGCGCGCGTATCCGCGCCACGGCCAAGATCGGAACGGATCCGACCATCATGCTGACCGGTCCGGTGCCGGTGACCGAGAAGATCCTGGCCGATAGCGGCATGAGCATCTCGGACATTGATCTGTTCGAGGTGAATGAGGCCTTTGCCTCGGTCGTTTTGCGCTTCATGCAGGCGTTCGATGTCGACCACAGCAAGGTCAACGTCAATGGCGGCGCCATCGCCATGGGCCACCCGCTGGGCGCGACAGGCGCGATGATCATCGGCACCCTGCTGGATGAGCTGGAGCGGACCGGCAAGGGCACCGGCCTTGCCACGCTTTGCGTCGCCTCAGGCATGGGGGCCGCTACGATTATCGAACGGGTCTGAGCCGATGACGACCTGGCCCATCGGTGATGCGCATCCATTCCCCAGGGTTCATGCCCTGGCGCTGGCTGAGGGCATCGAGGGGCTGGATCTGACGGTCATGTATGACGGAAAGCTGATCCGTCTACATGACAATGCGTTGCAGATCGTCTTTCGGCGGAACGGCGATCCGGCAAGTGCCGTCGACAGACAGAGCTTCGACTATTTCACACATATCAGCATCGACGCGCAGGACCCGCGAAAGATGCTGGACGAGATCAAAGACCATATCGCCGCTGCCAAAACAGCGCGAAAAGGAGAAACAGATGGCTGACTTTACCCTGAACAAAGGTGCCGATGGCGTCGCGGTGATCACCTGGGACACCGAAGGCAAGTCCATGAATGTGATGAACCTGGAAGGGTTCCAACTGCTTGATCAGATGATCGACGAGGTGCTGGCAGATGACAGCATCAAGGGCGCTGTGATCACCAGCGGCAAGCCTGACAGCTTTGCCGGTGGCATGGACCTGAACATTATTGCAAAGATGAAGGAAGGCGCCGGTGACAACCCGGCCAAGGGCTTGTTCGATGGGCTGATGGCCACCCATGCCATCCTGCGCAAGATCGAGCGTGCAGGCATGGATGCCAAAACCAACAAGGGCGGCAAGCCTATCGCCGCAGCCCTGCCCGGCACAGCGCTTGGCATCGGGTTCGAAATTCCGCTGGCCTGCCACCGCATCTTTGCCGCCGACAATCCCAAGGCCAAGATCGGCCTGCCCGAGATCATGGTCGGTATTTTCCCCGGCATGGGCGGCACCACCCGGGTGTCGCGCAAAGTCGGCGCAATGGCGGCTGCTCCGACCTTGCTGGAAGGTAAGATGCTTGCGCCCGCCAAGGCCAAATCGGCAGGTCTGATTGACGAGGTTGTCCCCGCAGATGAGTTGCTGACCCGCGCCAGGGAATGGGTGCTGAGCGCAACGGATGCGGATATCGTCAAGCCATGGGACCAGAAGGGCTATAAGATGCCCGGTGGTGCACCTTACCATCCGGCAGGCTTCATGACCTTTGTCGGGGCCAATGCGATGGTACACGGCAAGACCCAGGGTGTTTATCCAGCAGCCAAGGCGATGCTGTCGGCGATCTACGAAGGTGCTTTGGTTGATTTCGACACCGCCATCCGGATTGAGGCGCGCTGGTTCACCAATGTGCTGATGAACCCGTCCTCGGCCGCGATGATCCGATCGATCTTTATCAACAAGGAAGCGCTTGAAAAAGGGGCTGTGCGGCCTGCTGTGCCGGATCAGTCGGTCAAGAAGGTCGGTATTCTGGGCGCTGGAATGATGGGCGCTGGCATCGCCTATGTCTCGGCCATGGCGGGGATCGAGGTTGTGTTGATGGACCGCGATCAGGAGGCTGCGGATCGCGGCAAGGAAACCGTCGCAGGTATTCTGAACGAAGGCGTGAAGCGCAAGAAAACCACGCCCGAGAAACGCGATGAGGTTCTGGCGCGCGTCACTGCCACGCCGGACTATAGCGCCCTGCAAGGCGCTGATCTGATCGTCGAGGCCGTGTTCGAAGACCCCGGCATCAAGGCCGAGGTCACCAAACTGGCCGAAGCCCAGATCGCCGAGGATGCGATTTTCGCCACCAACACCTCGACCCTGCCGATCACCGAACTGGCCAAGGCCAGCCGCAATGCGGAGAATTTCATCGGTATCCACTTCTTCAGCCCGGTGCATAAGATGATGCTGGTTGAGATCATCAAGGGCAAAGAAACCGGCGATATCGCGGTGGCCAAGGCCCTGGATTTCGTGCGCCAGATCCGCAAGACGCCGATTGTGGTGAACGACGCGCGGTTCTTCTATGCCAATCGCTGCATCATCCCTTACATCAACGAAGGTCTGCGGATGGTGGCCGAGGGGGTCGAACCTGCCCTGATCGAGAACGCCGCCAAGCAGATGGGCATGCCGCTGGGGCCGCTACAGCTGAATGACGAAACCTCGATTGATCTGGGTGTTAAGATCGCCAAGGCGACCAAAGCGGCCATGGGCGAGGCCTATGACGATGCGCAGGATGAAGTTCTGTTCAAGCTATTCGACGAAGGGCGTCTGGGCCGCAAATCCAAAGCCGGGTTCTATGCCTATGACGACAAAGGCAAGCGCACCGGCCTGTGGGAAGGTCTGCGGGAAAATTGGCCGAATGCCGACGATCAGCCTGACCTGACGCGGGTGCAGCACCGCCTGATCATGGCGCAGGTGCTCGAAGCGGTGCGTGCGCTGGAGGATGGCGTGCTGATGGATATCCGCGAAGGCGATGTCGGTGCCATTCTTGGCTGGGGCTTCATGCCCTGGTCAGGTGGCCCGCTCAGCTGGCTGGATATGATCGGCGCAGGCAAGGCGGTTGAGATCTGCAATGCGCTGCAGACCGACCACGGCGACCGCTTCGCCGCCCCTGCCCTGCTGCGCGACATGGCCGAGAAAGGCGAGACTTTCTACGGACGCTTTGGGCCAGAGCAAGCTGCGGCCTGATCCGAGCGCATTCATTAAGAAGGGCGGACATGTAGTCCGCCCTTTTTTTGTGCGCGGGCGCTATGGCGCTAAGTTGTTGTGATGCGAAAAATTTTGCCGTTGAGCGCATGGCAACCAATTAATTTTTGGTCGCAAAACCTGAATCCTCGCAGGTTACACGGGTAGCAAGGCTGACCAAGCTAGGCCATTTTGGGACAGTTGTAGCTGACTAAGCCATTGTTGCGTAAGCGATCTGATCACAGCTTGGTCCAGTTGACATTCATTTGGGTGTCGAACAGTTTGCTCTGTAAGATCACAAACGAAGAACGCGCGGAGTGGTTTTCGCGCCTACTTGAATAAAGAGAATCCCCATGGGCCATGATGTCAGCTTTCACCCGATTTCCGAAGAGCAAATGCACCTTTGGTATTTTGACATGATCGACGGCGGCGACCGTGCCGCGATGTTAGAACAGCACAATGTCGACCCGTTTTGGCTTGAAAGCTACACAGAATACCTTGATTCCGCGCAAAATCCGGGGCCCGACGATACATTTAACGGCTTTCACGCCTTTCGGTTGGCTGCGATCCAAGGATATTTTCGGAAATTTTATTATCTGCGTAAATGTGGGTTTTCGTTGATGAACCCTGACACTATTGCCCCATACCTCAAAAGTTGGCGGGATATTGCGCCGAATGCGTCATTGATTGACAGCGCGCGTAATGATTTCCAGATGACAAGCTACGCAGGAGGTGGGTTCATTCCTGCCGACAAGGTTTCGGCTCTACTCGCGGACATGGAAAGCAATCCATCAGTAAAGCCCGAAATTGACGCGATGTTTCCCGGCAAACATCGCAATGTTTTCGTCAGGGCATTGCAGGATGCGGCTGAGAATGGGCTTGGTCTCTTGGAAGCGACAGAGATTATTGAACCTAATCCATTTGATCTTAATGCGTTTCGGGATAAACCTAAGACACAAGCTTATCCCGAAACGCAGTGATAAGCCGATAGGGTGTACGCGTTTCGATTTTATGCGATGTCTCAAGGTAAACTCGAAACGCTTTAATAGTTCGCCATCCTACTCAAACCGACTGAATTGTGATCTGGAAGGGCCATTACTCTATGAAGAAATTGCGCTCGCTCCGATCGCGGAAATTGAGCGCGATCAAGGCATGCAACCTGGTGATATTAGCCAACAAGTGGCCTATGAAACTGTAGTAGTGTCCGAACCGGAAAAGAAACCATCCCTGTTTGGGCGTTTGTTTAGACGTAAATAACCCGTTCAACGCTCGCGTTCTTGGGAATGCCGGCAAAACACCTCGTTTGACGCTGCCACAAATTCCGTCCAAACGCAGACGTTGTTGAAGGGCTTGGGTCTGCGCTCGATGGCAGACATCCGTACGTTATGCAGCATCGGTCAAACCGGGCTACATCGTAGCGGTCGACCCGCAACGTCACCCGAAGCCAGTCATTTTCAGCATTAAAGCGTTTCGAGTTTACCTTGAGACATCACATAAAATCGAAACGCGTACACCCTATCGGCTTATCACTGCGTTTCAGGATAATCTTTTGTCTCAGGTTTATCCCGAAACGCTTTAAAGCGTCATGCGAAAAATCTGAATCATCCAACGCTGCCCAAAATAATAGATTTCAACGCGTTAGATGATGATTGATGTATCAGGTATTTCGCGAGATGCTATAAGAACCCAACAAAAAAGGCGGGCTTTGTGGCCCGCCCTTTTGCTATTTAACAGAAGCTCAGCGTCAGGCGCCGCTTGTCAGACGTCGTGTAAAGGCCAGAGCTTTCTCGCCCTGATACCCTTGAGCAGCCACCTGCTCTGCCCATTTTTTCTCATAGGCATCGGCTTTTTCCTTGATAAAGGCGATATGCGCATCATCCGCATCAAAGAAGGTCACGCCGCGATCGCGCAGCACTTGCTCTTCTAGATAGTCGTCATAATCGAAGGCCTTGGCAGCAAGCACATGCAGTGTCTGGCGCGAATAATTGCGGATGATCTCCATGTCTGCCGGGCCGATCCGCTCTGCTGCGGATTTGCTCATCGCCATGAAGAAAGTGGCGTTGTAATACCCGCCCGGCATCTGCGCGACGGAGGTGATCTGATCCACCGACTTGAACGCGTTGGCACCCGAAACAGGGAATGCCACGCCGTCAATCTCGCCAGATTGCAACTTGTCGCGCACTTCGGTGGGTGAGGTCGGGATCGGCTCCACGCCCAGGTCCTGCAACAAGTTGCTGATATAGCCGCCCGGCACGCGCAGTTTCAGTCCGGCATAATCCTCGGGTCCGCGGATTTCCTTGTTGCGCAGCATCAGGACACCGGGGCCGTGCTGGAACACGCCCAGGGTTTCAACGTTGAACTCGGTATGTTCGTCCCAGCCGTCCAGCAGCTTGCCGTAGACCTTGTTAAAGGCTTGCGACGCCGAATAGCCGTCACCGAGGAATGAGAACTGGCCGACGCGGGCCCGCAGGAAGTGGTCCGGCCCCTCATAGCCGTGAATCGAATAGCTGACGTCCAGCTTGTTTTCCTGCAAAAAGTCCAGCATTGCGGGCGGCGGGCCCGGTGGCGGCACAGCGTTGATCACAACGCGGCCATCGGTCAGGCGTTCGATCTCTTCACGCCAGGGCGCGCCCATGTTTTCGCCGATCCTTGGCGCGGCCCAGTCGGCCATCGAAAGCTGCAGCGGCTGCGCCCGCAGGATTGCGGGGGCAGCGAGCGTGCCGGCCAGTCCTAGGCCGGTCGTACGGAGGAAACTGCGGCGGTGGAGCATGCCAATGCCGTCCTTTTTGAAGTTTGACTTCATCATAAGTTTATACCCCCTCACCGCAGCCATACTTCGACACGGCGGTTCAGTTCTCGGCCCTGATCTTCGGTGTTGCAGGCAATCGGTGACGACGCACCAAAGCCAAGAACCTCGATCTTCTTTTCTTCCGAGATCGTAACACCGGAGGCTGCAAGCTCATCCAGAACCTGCTGCGCACGGCGCTGGGACAGAAGCAGGTTCACGTCGCTTCGGCCAATGGAGTCGGTAAAGCCGATCAGCAAAACTTCGCGCCCTGAAAACTGCGGCTCTTGCAGCAGCTGCGCCAATCGGATGGCGTCGGCGCGCGCCTTGTTGTCCAACTGGCTGGAACCCAAACCGAAGCGGAAGGTTGTTGACAGTCGTTGGGCGTCCAGAACCTGTCCGACAAAACTACGCAGGTTGTTCAATTCACCTGTCTGAGCCGGATCAACAAGCGCGAAGCCAAGGCGTTTACCCGCATCGTTGAGATCGCTGGAGACAGTATCAAGCGCCACCAGCCCCGCACCGCGCGCAGCCTGAGGCCGCTGCAGCATCAGCGCAACGATGTTGTCCATATGCACCGTGCTTTGACCCGGCTTTGTGTAAGCGTAATGCCGGCGCGACATCGGGTAATCCTCGGATTTGATGGTAAACTCGGCCGGTTCCGCCACCATGCCGCATCCTGAACGCACCTGCAGAGCCTTGGCGTCACCCAACACTGCGCTGGAGGTTATGCTGATCGCAGCTGGGTTTTGGCTGACCATTCTGGCAATATCTGCGACATTGCCTGCGCGGGTCGCACCGCTGGCATAGTCGGAAAAGTTCGGTTCCAGTACAGTGGTATAGAACGCGCTGCTGACGGCGGACGCCGCTGGAGGCAAGATCAGTTCAATATCGCTGTCGTCGCCACCCAGTTGTGACCAGTTTTTGGCCCTGCCCGAAAAAATCGCGTCGAGTTGTTCGATTGTCAGATTGCGTACCGGATTGTCCCGTGACACCACGACCACCAGCCCGTCCTGCGCAACAATCGTCTCCGCATTACCGGCGGTGATATCGCCTAATCCTGCGTCAATAAACGCTTCAATCTCAGAGTTTCTGGCCCGGCGCGATGTCAGGATCATGTTCGCCTTGCCGCCGCGCAACGCGTCGAATGCCGCATCCGGCTCCATTGATGCGACATCAACAGCAAGGATCAATTCTTCGGAATCGCTTTCTAAACGATACCGCATCGATCCATCTGCATCCGTTTCAGTCAGCAGGTTGGCTTCGATATCAAGCGCATATTCGTCAAGAATGTTATAGAGGTAAGACCCCGACAACACCGCAGATCCAGCCAGACTTATTGTCTCGCCCATCGCATAGCTTGCCTGCGGGCAATCTTCGCCAGCGCAGACTACGGTCTCACCGTCGATGATAAGTTCGCCCAGAACGGTTCTTATCGTGTATTGGTTATTCTCAAACGAAACGAGTTCACCACTGATGCTGACCGAGCCGTCTCGCGTGGTCAGCGCCACCTGAGAGATGGCGGTCCCTGCACCAAGTATCATTGCAACCGACAGACAGGGAAGTGTCAGACCCGACCATGCCCTGGCCAGGATATGGCGTGCAGTCGTGTCTTTGTCCCGCCGCAGGCTCAAAGGGTTTGAATTCGAACGCATGTCGTTTTTACCTCCTTAACCCATGTTTAAGCACGCCATTGCGGCATAAATGGGCCAACTTTCCCCAGTCGCGTGAGACTACCAGATTGAGGCGTCGTTGTCTTGGTAAATTGTTAATCATACTAACGATAAAGCCATGTTTTGTTTTCGATGCTGTGCGCGCGCCCTATGGGCTGACTTGCACTCACATTGTGATTCGCAAAATTCGTAGGACGAAACAGAAAAGGCGGGACCTACGGCCCCGCCCAACTTCAGATCAGAATGATCGGATCAGCGTGGGATGATGACGATCTCGACCCGGCGGTTCTGTGCGCGGCCGGCGGCCGAGCCGTTGGATGCGATCGGCTGGCTTTCGCCCAGGCCGAACACGGCCAGGCGCGAGCCGGATACACCGCCCTGACGCAGGATTGCAGAGACGGCCTGTGCGCGGCGCTCTGACAGGTTCTGGTTGAACGAGGTGCTGCCGGTGTTGTCGGTGTGGCCAACGACCTGAACGGTGCTGTTCGGGAATTCGTTCAGGTTGCGCGCAACAGCAATAAGGTCATTGCGGATCGCAGGTTTCACATTGGCGCTTTCGGTGGCGAACAGGATGCCTTCGGGCATGCGAACGACCAGCTTGTCACCGGTATTGATGATCTGCGCACCGGAGCCGCCGATATCACGCTGCAGCGCTTTCTGCTGGCGATCCAGATAGTTGCCAACACCTGCGCCAAGGGCCGCGCCAGCGATCCCGCCGATCACTGCACCTTTGCGGTCATTGTCGGAAACAGCAGCGCCTGTCACTGCGCCCAGCAGGCCGCCGATGGCTGCGCCGGTTCCGGTGTTGTTGGTTGTCCCGTCGGGGTTGGTACAGGCGCTTAGCGCCAATGCTGATCCTACCACAACTGTCAGCGTCATTTTAGAGAAAGACATTCGAATCACCCTTCATTTGTTCTTTCTGCTCCGTTTATCGGAGTTCCAACGCAAATCAGACGTTATCGCAACGGGAAAGGTTCAATTCTCACAATCAGGTGCCGTTTTTCGCCTATTTATTTCGGCAGGTTTCAGTCTGTTTCGAAAGACTACGGATTTACGCCGCATCGTGGCGCGCCGCCTCCCAGGCCAGCAACGCGCGTTTGAGCGGCAGGCCCCAGTGGTAGCCGCCCAGCGCGCCGGATTTGCGCAAGGCCCGGTGGCAGGGGATCAGCCAGCTGACCGGGTTACGGCCGACGGCGGTTCCGACGGCGCGCACGGCCTTGGGGTTACCGACCGACTGGGCAATCTCGGAATAGGTGGTGACATGACCGGTGGGGATGCGCAGCAACGCCTCCCAGACCTTTAGCTGAAACGGGGCGCCGATCAGGTGGAGCTGAGCCTCGCCCCTGGCTTCGAATATGGCCTGCAACCAATCGTTCAGACGCGGATCGCCCTGGCGAAACTGCGCATTCGGCCAGCGCGCCATCATATCGGCAAGGGCGGCATCGCGGCCCGTTTCTGCGGTGAAGGCAAGACCACAGATCCCGCGATCGGTCGCCATCACGAGGGCATCGCCAAAGGGGCTTTCGGTCCAATCCCAGAAAATCTCGGTTCCTTGGGCAAATTCTCCCGGCGTCATCGCCTCCCATCGCAGAAACAGGTCGTGCAGGCGGCTGGTGCCTGACAGACCGGCCTCCATCGCGGTATCGAGCAAGGTAAACCGCTCTGCCAACATGCGCTTGGCCAGGTCCAGCGTCAGGTATTGCTGATAGCGCTTTGGGCTAACACCGACCCATTGGCTAAACACGCGCTGAAAATGTGCGGGGCTCAGGCCAACCGCTTTGGCAACCTCGTCCAGTGACGGCTGATCAGTCACTGTGCCTTCGATATGCGCCAGCGCGCGGCCCATAACGTCATAATGATATGCTGTGCGTTCCATGATCATCCTTTCGGCGGCCAATCTGCCATCTGCAAGGCCCTGCCGCGACCCGTTTCTTGCGCGAAAACCGACCAGACGCTTGCCCGTTTGCTCTGGCTATGCCAAGGGACAGAACATGGCCAAACAGCTTCCCTACCGCACGATCAAAGAAATCTTCAGCCGCTTTCGCGACGCCGAGGCGGAGCCGAAGGGCGAGTTGGAGCATGTAAATGCCTACACCTTGCTGGTCGCCGTTGCGCTGTCCGCACAAGCCACCGACAAGGGCGTCAATAAGGCGACGCGGGCGTTGTTTGCCAAGGTGGATACGCCGCAAAAGATGCTGGATCTGGGCGAAGCAGCGCTGATTGAACACATCAAGACCATCGGCCTTTATCGGAATAAGGCCAAGAACGTGATAAAGATGGCGCGTTTGCTGGTCGATGAGTTTGATGGTGAGGTGCCCTCTTCCCGCGCGGCTCTTGCCTCCTTGCCCGGGGTGGGGCGCAAGACGGCGAATGTGGTGCTGAACATGTGGTTCCGGTATCCCGCGCAGGCGGTGGATACCCATATATACCGGGTCGGCAACCGCACCGGCATCGCGCCGGGCAAGAATGTCGATGTGGTGGAACGCGCCATCGAAGATAACATCCCCGCGGAATTCCAGCAGCATGCCCATCACTGGCTGATCCTGCATGGCCGCTATATCTGTCTGGCGCGCAAACCGCGCTGCGCCGACTGTCTGATAAACGACCTTTGCGCATTCGAGGAGAAAGCCGCATGAACCGCAAATATGACGTGATGGGGATCGGCAATGCGATTGTCGATGTGCTCAGCGAAACCAATGACAATTTTCTCGATATCATGGGGATCGAGAAAGGTATCATGCAGCTTGTGGAGAAAGAGCGGGCCGAAACGCTTTATGCCGCCATGGATGAGCGCACCCAGGCCCCCGGCGGGTCCGTGGCCAATACATTGGCCGCCCTCGGTAACCTGGGCCTTTCGACTGGTTTTATCGGGCGGGTGCGCAATGATGCTCTGGGCCGGTTCTATGCCGCCGGGATGGAGGATGACGGCACCAGCTTCATCAACCCGCCGGTTGAGGGGGCTGATCTGCCAACCTCGCGCTCGATGATTTTCGTGACCGAAGATGGCGAACGCTCCATGAATACCTATCTGGGGATTTCGTCGGAACTGGGCCCGGATGATGTGGATCAGGCGCAGGTCGAACAAAGCTATATCCTGTTTCTTGAAGGCTATCTTTATGACAAGGACAGCGGCAAGGCGGCGTTCGAACTGGCTGCCGAGACCGCCCACAAGGTCGGTGGTCATGCCGGTATCTCTTTGTCTGATCCGTTCTGCGTGACCCGCCATCGCGTTGATTTCCAGCGGCTGGTGAATTCGCTGGATTACGTGATCGGCAATCAGGAGGAGTGGGAGGCGCTTTATGAAACCAATGTTGAAGAGGCGTTGGAATATGCCCGCCGCCACTGCCCGCTGGTGGTTTGCACAAGGTCGGGCGATGGGGTGACGCTGATCCGGGGCGAAGAGCGGGTTGAGATTGAGATAGAGAAAATCGTGCCTGTTGATGCGACGGGCGCTGGTGATGGCTTTGCTGCCGGGTTTATTTACGGACTGGCCAATGACTGCGGGCTGGAATTGTGCGGCCGGATGGGGGCTGCGGTCGCTGCTGAGGTGATCCGGCAGATCGGCCCGCGTCCAAAGATCAACCTGAAGCACCGCTTCGAGACGCTTGGTCTGCTCTGACGCGCCTATTGGGGCCTTTCGCGGTCCTTCGGAAACCGAAGGGTCGGGACAGCATAAGCCATTTCAATTCGCGGCATGCGTGCTAGGTTGCTGCGCAGATTGGGCCCGTGAACTCAGGACAACGCGATGTACAGCTATGACGACCAGAATATCTTTGCCAAGATTCTGCGCGGCGATATTCCCAACAAGACGGTGATAGAGACAGAACACACGCTCGCGTTTGAGGATATCGCACCGCAGGCACCTGTGCATGTGTTGGTGATCCCGAAGGGGCCTTATGTGACCTTTGATCATTTTGCATCCGAGGCAAGTGACGCCGAGATCACCGACTATGTCCGCACCATCGGCAAGCTTTGCCAGCAACTGGGGGTCGCCCCGACTGACGGCTACCGCCTGATCGCCAATGCAATGACCGCCGGTGTGCAGGATGTGCCACATCTGCATGTGCATATTCTGGGCGGGAAGGTTCTGGGGCGGATGTTGAGCCCGTCTTAGCGTTTAGCTTTGACGTGGAAATCTATGATCTCAGTCCGCGTTAGATGATTCAAGGTTTCGCATGACGCTCTGAGCAGGGGGTATGGCGCCTCGCTTTACGGGAGATTGGGACGCGAGGTGTCCAGTCAGGACAACCTATCAAGCACAAGCCACGTCATAATACCTGCGGGAGGCAGGCGGTCACGCTTTACCTCTTTTAACCGATCATCACCCAGAACCCGGTCAATCGGGAAATCGGCTTCCCAACCCAACACGTTGTTCAGGCGGCTGACGATTTTCTCACCAGCGCCGCGGAATTTATTGCTGCCCGAGAAATGATTGACGATCAGCACCTGCCCGCCCGGTCGGCAAACCCGAGCCATCTCGGCGACCACACGCTCGGGCTCGGGCACGACCGATAGGACGTGCAATGCGACCACCCAATCAAAACTGGCATCGTCAAATTTGAGCGTCCGCGCATCCATCTGGTGCAGGTCTGAGACATGGTCAAGCGCCTGCCGCCGGACGCGGGTTTCGGCACGTTTCAGCATTTCGGCGCTATAGTCGATGCCGGTTACATCTAGTGGAGGCTCATAAAGCGGCAACGACAGGCCGGTGCCGACGCCGACCTCCAATAGACTGCCTTCGCGGCCCTGCATATGAGCCCGCACCTTGCGCCGTCCGTGTTTTGTGATTGCCCCGAAGGTGGTATCATAAATTGGTGCCCAACGTCTGTATGACGCCTGCACAGCCTCAATCTTCATCCTGCCCCACCCGCATTTTCCGCATCTGCAATGCAAGATACCCCAATAGCCCGAGATACCCTACATCCACAAGGGCCAGCACAACCCAGGGGAAGGTGAACAGCGTTGCCAGCAGGGCCATCACGCCGATCAGCAGATAGCGGACTTTTGCTGTTGCAACCCTTACGGCATTCAGCTTTGGCGTCGGCAGCCGGCTGATAAACAGGAAGCCCACAAACACCATCCAGAGCGAAATCAGTGCCACATGCGGCGCGCCCTCACCCGGGATCACCTGGGTAAGGGCGAAGGGAAACAAGGCCAGCAAGGCCCCCATCGGGGCGGGCACCCCGACGAAATGGGTTGGATCATGGGCGTCTTTCGGGGTTTTCTGGTCGACATTGAACCGCGCCAGACGCAGCACACAGCCAATGGCAAAGATCAGCACGGCGATCCAGCCTTCGCTTTTGGCGTCCTGCAGCGCCCAGAGATAGACGAACAGCCCCGGCGCCACCCCGAAATTCACGAAATCGGCCAGCGAATCCAGTTCTGCGCCCAGCGGGCTTTCCGATTTAAGCAGGCGCGCGATAGAACCATCGATCCCATCAAGGAAAGCCGCCAGCAGGATCAGCGCCGTGGCTGTCTCATACCGCCCCTGCATCGCAAAGCGGATCGCGGTCAGCCCGGCGCAGATGGCGCCCAGCGTCAGCATGTTGGGGATCTGTTGCGTCAGCGTCTGCACATCGGGCAGGCGGGAGGTTGCCTTTCGGTCGCTCATTGGCTCAGTCTGCCCGCACTGGGCGTGGTGGCTCGGACAACGAAAGGTCCGCCAGCACCGTCTCGCCTGCGATCATGGTCTGGCCGACCGCAACCAGCGGTGCGACATCATTCGGCAGATAGATATCCAGGCGCGAGCCAAAGCGGATGAGGCCAAAGCGTTGCCCGGTGACCAGCGCATCCCCTTCCTTCACAAAAGGCAGGATCCGCCGCGCCACCAGACCAGCGATCTGCACAACGATCAGCGACCGCCCATCTGGCAGGGTCAGGACCAGCGAGTTCCGCTCATTATCCTCACTCGCCTTATCCAGTGCGGCGTTAAAGAATTTCCCCGGTTTATAGACCATTCGCTTCAGCACGCCGTCCGTCGGCGTGCGGTTCACATGCACGTTAAAGACCGACATAAACACACTGATCCGCGTCAGGGGGCCGCTTTGCACCTCCAGCTCTGCGGGCGGGGTCGCCTGTTCAATCATCGAGACGACACCATCCGCAGGACTGACAATCAGTCCGTCGCGCTGTGGCACCTGCCGTACCGGATCGCGGAAGAAATAGTAGCACCAGATGGTCAGCAAAAGCCCGACCCAGCCCAGCGGGCCCCAAAGCCAGAACAACGCCAGGGTGATGACCGCGAAAATTCCGACAAACCGCCACCCCTCGGGGTGCATCGGCTTCAGGACGGTTTCATGCATTTTCATGCGAGCAGGCCTTATGATGTGCGGGTTCGGATCATTAGCCTGCAATGACGCCGGGTGCAATTGAGATCGCCGTTTGCTGGCCGGTCAATGCACCCGAGCGCGAGCTTTAACAGCGATATTCAGGCGCCCAAACCGCAGCGGGACACCAGATCAATAGCTGTACTCGCCATAAATTCGGGTCAAATCGCCTTGCCAGTCGCCGTGATACTTGGCCAGCATCTCATCGGCCTGGGTCTGGCCGCTATCGATGATCTCATGAAGGGCGTTGAGGAAGTGGGTTTCGTCAGCCAGCAGGCCACCGGCACCGGCACGGGCGCGGGCTTTCAGACCGGCATGGGACAGGGCCACAACCTCACGCGCGATATCATGGAGGGAGCGGCCGCGAATCTCGGCCTTCAGACCGTGGACGGAGGCATCGACACGCAAAGCCTCACGCTCTCCTTCCGTCCAGTCTTTCACCAGATCCCAGGCCGCGTCCAGCGAGGCGGTGTCATACAAGAGCCCGACCCAAAGCGCCGGCAAGGCGCAGAGACGCCGCCATGGGCCGCCATCCGCACCGCGCATTTCCATGAATTTCTTGATCCGGACCTCAGGGAAAATCGTGGTCAGGTGATCCGCCCAATCGGACAGGGTGGGTTTTTCGCCCGGCATCGCAGGCAGGTCCCCGTTCAGAAAATCGCGGAAGGACTGGCCGAGGGCATCGATATACACCCCGTCGCGATAGACAAAATACATCGGCACATCGAGGGCATAGTCAACGTAGCGCTGAAAGCCCATGCCATCCTCGAACACGAAGGGCAGCATGCCGGTGCGGGCGTCATCCAGCCCTCGCCAGATGCGGGATCGCCAGCTGACATGGCCGTTGGGCTTGCCTTCGAAGAACGGCGAGGACGCAAATAGCGCCACCGCCACCGGTTGCATAGCCAGGCTGACGCGGAATTTCTGCACCATGTCAGCCTCGGACGCGAAATCCAGGTTCACCTGCACCGTACTGGTGCGGTACATCATTTGTGTCCCGTGGGTGCCGACCGTATTCATATAGCCGGTCATCAGCTTGTAACGCCCCTTGGGCATCATCGGCATCTGGTCATGCGTCCATTCCGGGGCAGCCCCAAGCCCGATGAAGCGCGCGCCGATCCCGTCGGCGATGGACTGCACCTCGCGCAGATGTTCATTCACCTCGTCACAGGTCTCGTGGATGGTTTCCAGCGGTGCGCCGGACAGCTCCAACTGCCCGCCCGGTTCCAGCGAGACATTGGCCCCGCCCTTGGTCAGGCCGATGATATTCTCCCCCTCCAGCACGGGCGCCCAGCCATAGGTATCGCGCAGCCCTTCGAGCATGGCGCGGATGGAGCGCGGGCCGTCATAGGGCAATGGCAAAAGGGTATCTTCGCAATAGCCGAACTTTTCATGCTCGGTGCCGATGCGCCAGTCGGCTTTCGGTTTGCAGCCGGATTCCAGATAACCGGCCAACTGGTCAAAGCTTTCGATGGGTCCGCCACCGGATTGAGGGATGGACATAAGGGCACTCCGTCACAAGGGTCAGGCAGGCGTAGGGAAACGGACGCCCTTCTGCAAGGCCTACATAGGTTGTGCGTCAGGCTTGTCGAGGTTCTGCCTGCCAGATGGGGAAAGTTGCGTTCTCGGTGCAGGTCATTGCCGCGATGACATTCTGCATGGAGGCGCCGGGCAGACCGTCGATCACACCGATGATGTCACCGGCGTCGCGGGCATTCGTGGGGATGGTCACCAGGCCCTGCCCGTCCACGGTAAAGACCCAGAAGACATCAGGGGCAAACGGGCCGCTATCGGTTGTTCGGATGTCAATGCGGGTGACCTCATCGAGATCAATCACGGCCCCGTCCTTTGGTGCCAGATAGGCGATGCGCCTTTCGCTGATCTCGACGATACCGGGGGCGCTGCTGTCGCTTCGGGTGCGTGCAACCATCAGGATGACAAACAGAAAGGCAAGGGCAACCGCGGCGATCACAAGGCCGATAGCAGCGGTCAGCCAGCCCCCCTGCCGCATTGCGCTCCAGGCGAGCCCCAGACCAAGGCCCGCGACGATCAGAAAGCTGATCACTTCCAGAAGATTGAAGCGTAACGTGGAAAACCAGTCGGACAGGTCGCGCCGGATCATCCCGCCCGAGCAGATTGACGCCATACGGTGACGATGGTGTCGTCATCTGCGGCTTCGTCCAGCACGGTCAGATCGGCCTTATCCTGCAAGAGATCGCGGAGTTTCTGACCGTTGAAGCTGTCAAGCTCCAGACGGAAGGCTTTGCCGAAACGGTCATAGACAATCCAGATGCGCGAATCGGTTTGCAGGACCTCTACCTGACCAATCTGATCCAGTGACAGCGCGCCGTCATAGACCGGCAGGTCATCAGGATCGGCGTCAACAAAACCGGATCCGGGCCGAAAGATGCTGACGATCAGCAAGGCAACGACCGAGGCAACAACAACCGCAACCAAAGGTATCTGTATGCCACTGGCAATCATCGCCGCCGCCAGCGATGGCGGCAGGAACACCAGAATGACAATCATGACTGCGCGTTTAAGTTGGATTTCACTCATGACACACCCTAACCCCCACTTGACTTTGCGGCAAGTCGGGTGGCCTGTCGAGTATAATAACCGCCAATCTGTCGCGTTTCTAACTGTTGAAGGCAACAAAACGCCGGGCTTACCAATCCCCCAGCGCCGCCTGCCAAAGGCTGAGCGCCGTAACAGCCGCTGTGTCGGCGCGAAGGATACGCGGCCCAAGTGTTACGGGCAGTGTTTGCGGCATCTGGCGCAAGCGGGCCGCTTCATCGGGGCTGAAACCGCCTTCGGGGCCGATCAGAATGGCCCAGGGCCCAGCGTCCTGTTCAGAAAGCGCCACCTGCGCCGGATGAGCGGTCAGGCTTTCGTCGCAGAACATCAGTCGCCGGTCCCCAGGCCAGTCGGACAGCAAACTGTCCAGCCTGACCGGCTCGGCCACTGTTGGTACAAAGGTGCCGCCGCATTGCTCTGCGGCCTCGACCGCATGGGCCTGTAGGCGATCTGTGCGGACCCGCTCGGAATTGGTCAGTTGCGTGATCACCGGCTGAATGCGGGCCGCGCCCAGCTCGGCGGCTTTTTCGACGATAAAGTCAGTGCGTGCTTTCTTGATCGGAGCAAAGCACAGCCAAAGATCGGGCGGCATACGCTGCGGGGCGGTTTGCGTCTGGCAGCGCAGTATCGCCTGGCGCTTGGACAGATCGGTGATCTCAGCCTGCCATTCGCCGTCCTGACCGTTGAACAGATAGGCCCTATCCCCCGGCTGACAGCGCAGCACATTGGCCAGATAATGCGCCTGCGTTGTCAAAGTGACCTCTGCCCCGGGACAAAGCGACGCCTGTACAAAAAGCCTGATTTTCACGCCTGAAAGTTTCCTGTAAGTTGCGCCTTGATGAGTGACGAGCAGACTAACCCTACCGCCGCCTTCGAGGAACGTACCGAAGGTCGGGTCGCAGATGCAATGCCGGAAAATTGGGTTGATACCCATGCGCCGCCGGCCCTGCTCCCCTATCTGCGCCTGTCGCGGATGGATCGCCCAATCGGCACATGGCTGTTGTTATTGCCGTGCTTCTGGGGCATCGGCCTTGCGGTTGCGGCTGACCCGTTCGGAGGCACCTGGTGGGATTTGTGGTACGCGTTTGGCTGCGCCATCGGTGCGCTGTTAATGCGCGGAGCGGGCTGCACCTGGAATGACATCACGGATGTGCATTTCGACGCACAGGTGGAGCGCACCAAGTCCCGCCCCCTGCCCTCGGGGCAGGTGACCATAAAACAGGCGATTGTCTGGATGGTGCTTCAGGCGGCGCTGGCCTTTCTGGTGCTGCTGACCTTTTATCCGTTTGCGATCATGCTGGCGATTGCCTCGCTTGGGTTGGTGCTGATCTACCCCTATGCCAAACGCTTTACCTGGTGGCCGCAGTTGTTTCTGGGCCTGGCCTTCAACTGGGGTGCCCTGTTGGGCTGGTCGGCGCATTACAGCGATCTGGGCTGGCCAGCGGTCTGGCTTTATGGCGCGGGGATCTGCTGGACGCTGTTCTATGACACGATTTATGCACATCAGGACAAGGAAGATGACGCGCTGATCGGCGTTCGTTCGACCGCACGGCTGTTTGGACGCCATACCGGGCGCTGGCTGGTTCTGTTCACCATCGGCAGTGTTTCGCTTATGGGCATCGCTGTGATCGAAGCCCTGATCGATATTGGCCCGCTGCCTTTGCTGATTGCGCTTTTCGGTGCCTGGGGCTTTGGTTGGCACATGACTTTGCAGCTGCGACGACTGGATATCGACGACCCGGAGCGATGCCATGCCCTGTTTCAGTCCAACCGCGATGCAGGCCTGATCCCGGTTGCGGCCTTTGCTGTTGCAATGGCGTTGGCGGCAATCGCTTGAAGCCCGGGGCCTGAGATGCGAATTTCGCACGGCTTGGAATCACGTGTCCTAAGGATAAACTGATGCGCACAACTGCAGTTGTTTTTGCCGTCGCAGCCCTGTTCGGCTCTGCCGGGCTGGCTGCGCTTTCGGCGCGGGGCGCGGTCGGCGCGTTTGAGACGATGACCGAAGAGCAGGTGGTGACAGCCCTGAAGGATGTAGACAGCAAATGGACCACGGTCACCGTTGATGGCCTGATCGTCAATCTTTATGGCCGTGCACCCAGCGAGCGTGACCGCTTTGCCGTGCTGGAAGCGCTTAGCGCGTCCTTTGCGGGCAACCGCATCAAGGATCAGTCGATTCTGGCGGGTGAAGATTCGCATTCGGTTCCCAGCTTCTCGATGGAGATCCTGCGCAACGGTTCCTCGGTTTCGCTGATCGGACAGGCACCTAAGGGCGCGGGTGCTGGGATTGTGGCGGACCGGCTGGACGGCGTCGCCGATCTGGCAATCACCGACATGCTGGAGATGCGCGATTTCTCGGTCCCAGGCGGCTGGCGCGAAAGCCTTGATTTCGCGCTGCGGGCCATGACCAAGTTTCAGAACGGCAATGCGGCCATCACCCCCGGCAAGGTTCGTTTGTTCGCCGTCGCCCAAACCGCCGAGTCTGCAGAGGACCTGCGCGAGGAACTGGAACGGCTGCAACCCTCGGGCATTGAGGTTGAGGTGCAGATCGATGCGCCCCTGCCCACAATCGCGCCGTTCGATTTCGCCGTGACAGTGGATGGCACAACGGCCGAGTTGACCCGCTGCGCGGCCCCATCGGAGGCCGCGGCGCAAAAATTGCAGGACGCACTCGCACCCTGGAACCTGACGACGACAGGCTGCCGACTGGGGCTGGGTGCGCCGGGACCAAAATGGACCGCTTCGGTCGTGCAGGCGCTTAAGGCGCTTGAGACGCTTGGCGGTGGGTCGCTGCGGGTCGAAAACGCCGATATCCACCTGACCGCTTTGCCTGGAACGGACGAAACCACCTATACTAGGGCGACGACAGTGCTGGCAGCGGCTTTGCCCGAACTTTATACGCTGCACGCGACCTTACCCGCCGAACCAGTGGCAGCACCGGTGGTCGAGGAATTGCCGCCGCCGCAACTGATTGCGACACGCGGCGAAGATGGCAGCGTGACATTGCGCGGTGATTTGCCCGACCGGACGCTGAGCGAAGCGGCGCAGGCCATTGCGCGGGCGCATTTCGGATTTGACTCAGTGATTTCGGACACCACCCGGCGGGAGGATTTACCCAGCGGCTGGTCGGCCCGCGTGCTGGCCGGTGTGGAAGCGCTGGCGCTGCTGAATGTCGGTGAGGCGACGATTACCGAGACCTCTGTCCGGATCTCAGGCGAGGCGCAGACTGACGACGTTGAACCAGCCCTGCGCATGCTGCTGCAGGCTCGGCTGGCCGGTCAGGGCGTGGTTCAGACCGCGATCACCGTCAATCCGCGTGAGGAAACCGGGGCGGTCAGCGAACAGCGGGCAGAGCTTTGCGAACAGCAGATCGCAGCCATCTTTGTCACAAATCAGATCCAGTTCCCCCCTGGCGCAACAGAGATCGACACACAAAGCGAAGGGATTGTCGACGCGGTTGTTACGGTCCTGAAGGATTGCCCCGGGGCGCGGTTCGAAATTGGCGGGCATACCGATTCGCAGGGCCGCGAAAGCTCCAACCTTGCGATCAGCCAGGCAAGAGCGAGCAAGGTTCTGGACGCCCTGCTGGAGCGCGGCGTCGATCAGGTGTTTCTGACCGCGAAGGGCTATGGCGAAACCCTGCCGGTGGCCGATAACGACACAGAAGCCGGGCGCGCCGCCAACCGCCGGATCGAGTTCCGGCTGATCCGTGACGGCGAAGAACAAGGGGCCGAGGGCAGCGGTGAGGTTATGTTGGCGGGCGAGGACGAAGACACCGCGGAAGAGGTAGCGGACGCGACCGACCAAACGACTGAGACTGAAGATCAGGACGATGAGGGCCAGGCAACCGATGACCAAACCGCTGCTGCATCCGATGCCGATGCTGAAACAACCGACGATACGTCCACTGAACCGGGCGGTGAAGACAGCGCGGTCGCCGCTGAGGCTGATAGTGAGGACGGGGACAGCGATGTGGCTGCGACCGAAGATGCGGCAAACGACGAACCACCTGTGAGCGAGAGCGCAACACCCTCCGCCACGGACGGCGAGGGCAGCGAGGCCGAGGCCCCCTCCCCCGCGCCGACGGAAAGCACTACGCCCTCAGCGACAGAAGACTCTGACGACACCGAAACAGCCGTGGAAACCGAGACGGATGACGGGGACGACACGGAAGCTGGCACCGATGGCCAGCTTCGCCCACGGCCTCGCGATCTGGAAGAAGTGACAAACGAATGAACCAGCAGCAACTGACATTGACCATCGCCGCCGCCCTGTTCGCGGCCATTGTTCTGGGCTGGATCCTGCGGTGGATCTTTGATCTGCTGAACCCGCCGCCACCGCCTGAACCACTGGCAGACAGCGAATGGGCGGAATATGCCAAGGCCTGCGAGGCAGAGCGTGACGATGCGCAGGCCCGTCTGGCCGAGGTTGAAAACGATCTGGGCCGCCGTCTGACCCAAGCTCAGGCAGAGCTTGAGGCCGCAATGGACGGGCTGGGCGATGCACGGCGCGAAGCCCGCGAGTTGCAGATGAAACTGGACGAAGCTACCAGCGGCTGAGGGCGTCCTCGTCCTCTTCGCGCGCATCGACCCAGCGGCCACCGTCAGCGGTGGCCTCTTTCTTCCAGAAGGGCGCGCGGGATTTCAGGAAATCCATCAGGTACTCGGCTGCTGCAAACGCATCGGCCCGGTGCGGCGCGGCGGTGGCGACCATCATGATCTGATCCCCGGGTGCCAGCGCGCCATAGCGATGGATGATCAGGCAGGCCTGCAGTGACCAGCGCGACACGGCTTCTGCCTCAATCCCGGCCAGCGCCCTTTCGGTCATGCCAGGGTAATGCTCCAACTCCATCGCGGTGATGGGCTGGCCTTGGGCGGTATCCCGGACCAGACCGGAGAAACTGACCAGCGCGCCGATATCACTGCGCCCGGCGCGCAGCGCGGATAGTTCTGCACCGATATCGAAATCTTCGGTCTGGACCCGAACCGCCACCTTAGCCTCCGGTCATCGGCGGAAAGAACGCCACTTCGCGCACGCCATCCAGCGACGCGTCCATCTGCGACAGTTCCTGATCCAAAGCCACCCGCACCGCACGCATATCGGCAAAGGCCGCGTCATAGCGCGGTTCTCTCGCGCGCAGTTCCTCAACCAGATCGGCGACTGTTGCGGCCGTGGTCTCGATCGTTTCACGCGGCACGCCGATGCGTTCCCTAAGCCATGCGAAATAGAGGATATCCATACTTATCCCTCCTGCTCCTGCTCGCGCAGCAGCGGCAACGATTTGATGAAATAGTCGATACCGCTCAGAACCGTCATCACTGCCGCGACCCAGATCAGGGCCAGGGCGCTGTTTCGTGCCAGGATATAATGGTCGGCCCGCCCCACCAGACCAAACTCATCCTCGACCGCGCCGCTGATGATCTGATCGGCGTGATACGGGTCGAACTGATAGGCGATGACTTCATATTTCCACTGCGCAATACCCATGTAAAACAGGGCTGCAATCGCCAGCATCTGGACCGTGGTCTTCCACTTGGCCAGCAGCGTCACGCGCAGTTCCTTGGCTTTGTTGCCCAGATATTCGCGCAGGCCGGATACGAATACCTCGCGGAACAGGATCAGGGTCACAGGCACCACCAACACGGCCTGCATTCCGGAAAAGCCAAGGATCACGGCCAGCGCGATCACCACCATCGCCTTATCCGCAATCGGGTCCAGCATACGGCCAAAGGCGCTGATCTGATTCCAGCGCCGTGCCAGCCAGCCATCGAAGAAATCCGTCAGCGCAGCCGTCACGAACAAAATCAGGGCGATCCAATCCGCCGTCGGGCGATCGGCCAGCAGAAAGACAAAAGCGACACCGGGTGCAGCCAGCAGACGCAGAATGGTCAGAATATTGGGAAGGTTGATTGGCATCCGGCTGCTCCTTGACGCCCTGTTATCGCGGGGGATGGGGCCAGGATCAAGAGGGGGGTTGCATCGCAATTGCGTGACGTTCGGCCTTGGCTTCGGGTTCAACATGGATGGTGATGCGGCAATTGCCGAACTCGGCCCGCAAACCATCCTCGATCCAGTCGCAGATATCGTGGCTTTCGCCCACGGTCATGTCAGCCGGTGCGATCAGGTGAAACTCGATGAATGTCAGGTTGCCTGAATGGCGGGAATGAAGGTCATGTGCCTGCAACGCGCCCTGCCCAGCCTCGGCGATGATGGCGCGCATTTTTTGCAGGTCTTCTTCGGGCGGGGCCATGTCCATCAGCCCGCCGAGTGAGGATCGCAGCAGCGCCCAGCCGGACCAGAGGATATTCACCGCGACCAGCAGGGCAAGCAGCGGGTCCAACCACCAGATGCCGGTGGCCCGGGCGACCAGCACACCGACCAGAACCCCGGCCGAGGTGACGACGTCAGTCAAAAGATGCGTCCCGTCGGCGACCAATGCCGGGGATTTCAACCGTCGGCCCTGGCGCAGCAGCACCGCGCACCAGGCCGCATTGATCAGACTTGCGACAAGGTTCAGTGCCAATCCAGCGTTCGAGACATAGACGACACGGCCCGCCCCAAGCGCAACAATCGCCTCGCGGATGATCGCAAAGGCAGCCGCGCCGATCAGTATTGCCTCAATCAGGGCTGCGAAATATTCGGCCTTCTGGTGGCCATAGGGGTGATTGGCATCTGCCGGGCGTTGGCTGTAGCGGATGGCCAGAAAGGCGACGATGGCTGTGGCGACATTGACGATGCTTTCCAGCGCATCGGACAGAAGCGCGACAGAACCGGTCAGCCAGGCCGCCAGCCCTTTGAGAGTCAGAACGACGATCCCGACGCCGATACTGGCCAATGCGATGCGTTGCAGCATGCCGAATCCCTTGTGCCCTTAAAGGCCCTGTTTCCCCTATTCAGGCCGGGATTGCCAACAGAACGAGCGCTGCGGGTTAAAGAACCGCACTGAACCAACATCCCGCCCGGCCCAAAGGCCGGGCCGGGGGGGGGGGGGGGGGGGGGGGGGGGGGGGGGGGGGGGGGGGGGGGGGGGGGGGGGGGGCGGGG
>NZ_JBTLNE010000002.1:0-76993 GCF_054457435.1 Halovulum sp. GXIMD14793
CCCCAAAGGCCGGCCCGCGCCCGACCTGGAGGGCGCGTGTGCAGCGTTTTCAGATGAAACAGCGTCCGTGCTTTTTCATGCTTCATTCACCAAATGAACCTTTCAGCGCGCCCTCCAGGTCGGGCGCACCCCTCAGCGCACAACCGATAGCGAAAACTGTTGGCGGGTGCTTTCACGGCACCCCTCACCCATGAAAATACCCATAAATCGTCTCGGCCAGTTGATCCGATATTCCATCCACAGCCTTCAAATCCGCCAGTGCAGCCCGGCTGACCGCCTTGGCCGAGCCGAAATGCGTCAGCAGCGCCTTTTTCCGCGCCGCCCCCACACCCGGCACCTCATCCAGCGGGGTTGCACTGATGGCTTTCGACCGCTTTGCCCTGTGCGTTCCTATGGCGAATCGGTGCACCTCGTCGCGCATCCGCTGGATGAAATACAGCACCGAGTCGCGATGCGGCAGGGCAAAGGGCCGTGCGCCGGGTTTGTAGAACTCTTCCTTGCCGGCATTGCGGTCCACGCCCTTGGCCACGCCGACAATTGCGACATCCTCCACGCCCAGTTCACCCAGAACATCAGCGACGGCATTGGTCTGTCCGGCCCCGCCGTCGATCAGCAAGAGGTCTGGCCAAACGCCGGTTTCGCGATCCGGGTCTTCCTTCAACAAGCGGGTAAAGCGCCGTTCCAACACCTCGCGCATCATGCCGAAATCGTCCCCGGGGGTCAGATCCTTCGACTTGATGTTGAACTTACGGTATTGCGATTTCTCATAGCCTTCCGGCCCCGCCACGATCATCGCGCCCACCGCATGTGCGCCCTGAATGTGGGAGTTGTCGTAGACCTCAATCCGGCGCGGTGCGGCGTCCAGATCCAGCGCCTCGGCCAATCCGGCCAGCAGTTTGGCCTGACTGGCGCTTTCCGACATTTTCCGCGCCAGCGCCTCGCGGGCGTTGCGCGCCGCCCCTTCGATCAGCACAGCCTTTTCACCGCGCTGGGGGACCAGAACCTCCACCTTGCGGCCCAGCTTGGCGGTCAGCGCCTCTTGCAACAGATCGGGATTTTCAACGCTATGGGACATCAGAACCTGCCGGGGCGGGGTTTTGTTGTCGTAGAACTGCACCAGAAACGCCTCCAGCACCTCGGCCGGGTCGATATCGGCGCCGGTGCGCGGGAAATAGGCGCGGTTGCCCCAGTTCTGATTGGCTCGGATAAAGAAGACCTGCACGCAGGCCTGTCCCTGATCCTGATAAAGGGCAACGACATCCGCCTCGGCGACGCCCGCCGGGTTGATGCCCTGCACGCCCTGCACATTGGTCAGCGCCTTGATCCGGTCGCGCAATGCGGCGGCGCGTTCGAATTCCATCGCGGCAGAGGCGTCCTCCATCTGCCGCGCCAGATCAGTCTGCACGCGGGTTGTCTTTCCCTCAAGAAACCGCACGGCATCGTGGACATCTCCGGCATAGTCCGCCGCGCTGATCTTGCCGACGCAAGGGCCAGAGCAACGCTTGATCTGAAATTGCAGGCATGGGCGGGTGCGGCTTTCGAACATCGCGTCAGAGCAATTGCGCAGCATGAACGCCTTTTGCAGCTGGTTCAGCGTGCGGTTCACCGCCCCGGCCGAGGCGAAGGGCCCAAAATACCGCCCCTTGGTCTTTTTGGCCCCACGATGCTTTTGCAAGGCGGGGAACTCATGATCAGACGGCACCAGAATATTCGGAAAGCTTTTGTCGTCACGCAGCAGAACATTGTAGCGCGGTTTCAGCTGCTTGATCAGGTTCTGCTCCAGCAGCAGCGCCTCTGTCTCGGTCTCGGTCGTCAGGAACATCATCGAGGCGGTGGCCGAGATCATTCGTGCGATACGGGCGGAATGCCCGGTTGGTTTGGCATAGGATGCCACACGTTTTTTCAGGCTGCGGGCCTTGCCGACATACAGCACCTCACCCTTGTCGCTGAGCATGCGGTAGACGCCGGGCGAATTGTCCAGTTGACGCAGATAGCCCTGGATCACCAGATAGCCGCACGGCACATCCGGTGTATCAGCGGCGATACCCTCCTCGACGAAGGCGGGTGCGGTTTTGTCTTGTTCGACCATGTCTGATCTTGTGCGTGATTCTGGGCCCGGCTGCAATCTCACGCCATGGAGATCAAGGTTTATCCTATCCACCATTTCTGTGGATAACCTTGTTCATAAAGATAGGCCCGTCAGAATTATATTAAGGATTCAAGGGGGGTTATCACATTGCCTATTTTTTAGGCATTCCCGTAAGTCATTAATTATAAATAGAAATAAAAAAGTCGACTTGCTCTGTTAAGAGGTATTGACGGTTTTATTACAGCGCAATTAACGATTCGTGAGGCGTGGACAGATTGTGGCAAGATCGTGTCGCGCACCCAAATGTGAACCTATTCAACTCCCAGTATATCTGGTGTTCGCCATCCAAGGTGCTGCCCCCCGTCAATGCACAAAAGCTGCCCGGTCAGGGCAGGGCTTTCCACAATAAACCGTAAGGTCCGCGCGATATCCTCGGAGTCAGCCCCACGTTGCAGGATCGTCGCAGCGCGCTGGGTCTGGAAATGCGCTTCGCTTTGTCGTGCGCCTTGCAAAGTTGGGCCGGGGCCGGTGGCATTGACCCGGATCGACGGGGCCAGTGCCTGGGCACTGGTACGGGTCAGGGTCCACAGCGCAGACTTGGCCAGCGTATAGGTCATAAACTCCGGCGTCAGCTTGCGGACGCGCTGGTCTATCATATTGATGATATTGGCATTGGCGGTCACGTCGCCTGCTATGCCCTGCGTTGCGTCGGGCACTTGCCGGGCGAAAGCCTGACTCAGCAGAAACGGCGCTTTGAGGTTCGAGCCGATATGCCGGTCCCAGCTTTCCAGCGTCGCGGACTGAAGTGTGTCATATTCAAAGATGGAGGCATTGTTAACCAGCAGGGTCAATGGCCTGCCCAGCGCCTCGGCCGCCTGACCAACCAGTGCCAAGGTGGCACTGTCGTCCAGAAGATCAGCGGATAGAGCCACCGCACAGACACCCATCGCCTGCAACTCCGCCACTGTTGCATCGGCCTCTGCCGCACTTCCGTAATAGTGGATCGCGATGTCGAACCCCAATCGGGCAGCCTCAACCGCCATTGCGCGGCCGAGCCGTTTGGCACCTCCGGTGATCAGGGCTGCGCCGGTCATCTGATTGGCCTCCGCGTCAGAACAGCATCCAGATATAGATCACATATGCCGCCACAAAGGCCAGACCCACGGGGCGGGTCATGCTGGCACGGAAAAGGGTAAACGGGATCAGGATGAGCGTTGCGGCCAGCATCACCCAGATATCCACTCGCAGCATCTCGGGGCTAAGGGGCAGCGGGGCGAAAAAGGCGCCGACCCCCAGAATGCCCGCCAGATTGAACATGTTGGATCCAAGAACATTGCCGATGGCCACATCCGCCTGACGGCGCATGGCCGCCATCACGGTTGTCGCCAACTCAGGCAGCGAGGTGCCCAGCGCAACAAGCGTCAGCCCGATAACCGCATCCGAGACACCCAGTTCCCGCGCAACACCTGTGGCCCCTTCGATCAGCAAATGCGCCCCAACCGGCAGGCCGATCAATCCAAGCACCAGCAGGGTCAGCGTTTTGGGCATCGGCATATCAGCCTCGTCCACGTCGATCTCTTCTGCCAGGGCCGAGGATCGGGCGCGGCTGGCCGACCAGGCCGCATGGCCCAGCATGGCAACCAGCATGGCCAGCAGCACCGTCCCATGGGCATAGTGCAGCGGCCCAAGGAAACACAGCGCGATAAACACCACCGACACAGCAACCACCTGCATATAAGACATGCGGGTATCACAGGCCGCCGTCTGCAGACCAAAGATCAGCGCAGGCACCCCAAGCACCAAAAGCACATTGGCGATGTTTGAGCCGATGACATTTCCAAGTGCCAGCCCAGGCAGCCCCTCAAGCGCGGCTTGTGTCACGATCAGCAGTTCAGGCGCAGAGGTGCCGAATGCGACCACCGTCAGGCTGATGATGATGGCTGGTATCTGCAACCGCAGGCTAAGCGATACGGCACCGCGCACCAGCAAATCCCCGGCAATCAGCAGGATGACAAGGCCTGCGGCGGAATAAGCAAGATCAGTCAACGGCATCGTCATCTCACCTTTTGTCGGCTTTGTAGCCGCAGTTACAGGTCGTGCCGGGCAGCACATAGCTGCGGCATTTGGGGCATTTAATCGCCTTGGGCACACTTTTCTGCGCGGATTTTCCAGGCAGTTTCGGCATTCGCAATCGCCCAAAGATCGCCAGAACGGCGATGCCGATCAGGAAAAAACTGACCGCCTTGAGGATCAAAGGCCAAACCGGGCCCAGGCGGCCCGGTCCTCGATCGCATTCACCATGTCGCCCGCACTTAGCCCAAAGCGCGCCATCAGTCCGCGCTTGGGTTTGCTGACGCTAAAGCGGGTCTTGTCGCCGAATTTCTCTTTCATCACCGGCACCAGATGCCCGATGCCATCGGCCAAGCCGGCATCAATTGCTTCCTGCCCAAGAAACACCTCGCCCGTGAACAGATCCCGATCCGCCAGCTTGTCGCCGCGCCGTGCTTTGACCTGGGCGATAAACGCATCATGAATAGTCTTTTGCAGCTCGGTCAGCCGCGCCACATCTTTTTCACGCTCGGGGCGGAACGGATCCAGCAGGCTCTTATCCTCGCCCGCCGTGTGGACCCGGCGTTCGATGCCATGCCGTCCGATCAGCTCATGCAGGCCAAATCCGGCATAGATCACACCGATGGACCCAAGGATCGAACTGTCATCCGCGTAAATCTCATCTGCCGCCGTCGCCAGCCAATAGCCGCCCGAGGCTGCAACATCCTCGCAAAACGCGTAAACCTTCAGCCCTTTCTCCTCCGCCAGACGACGGATGCGCGCCGCAATCAACGAGGATTGCACAGGTGAGCCGCCCGGCGAATTGATCGCAAGGGCGATCGCCACAGGTTTGCCGCGAAACGCCCGTTCAATCACCGGAGCAATGAGGGCATCGGACAGGGAAGCCGATCCCGCCCGGCCGCCCGCAGCAATAACGCCGTCCAGCCGGATCACCGACACACGCGGACCTTTTCGGAAGATGTCTTTCAGGGAACCCATGGCGGCTGACTTAAGGTGGCAGCCGCCACTTAGCAAGACCACCCGGTCAGGGATTTTTTCACGCTGCGTCCGGGGCACATCTGCGTGAAACCGCTTGACCCGCGCGCGTGGGTACGCTGTCTGGCGACATGGACAAGACACTTCCGCTTGCAAGCCTGCGCGTTCTGGAACTGGCGCGCGTACTGGCCGGCCCCTGGATCGGGCAAACTCTGGCCGATCTGGGCGCAACCGTCATCAAGATCGAGGGCCCCAAGGGCGACGAGACCCGGCATTGGGGACCGCCCTATGCCCCCAATGGGCAGGCCACCTATTTCCAGTCCTGCAATCGGGGCAAGCATTCGGTCATTGCCGATTTCAACAATGCCGAGGATCTGGCGATGATCCGCGGCTTGGCAACTGAGGCAGATGTGCTGGTGGAGAATTTCAAGGTGGGCGGGTTGACCAAATTTGGTCTGGATTATCCGACGCTGTCTGCCAGCAATCCAAGGCTGATCTATTGTTCGGTCACCGGCTTTGGCCAGACCGGCCCCATGGCGCATCTGCCCGGGTATGATTTCATCATTCAGGGCATGGCGGGCGTGATGGACCTGACCGGCACGCCGGATGGTCCGCCGATCAAGACCGGGATTGCACTGGCGGACCTGTTTACCGCCATGTACGGCCTTGTCGGGATCCAGGCGGCCCTGATCCAGCGCCAGACAACCGGGCGCGGGCAGCATATTGACATGGCGCTATATGACAGTCTGGCCGCCATGCTGGGCAATCAGGCCAGTGCCTATCTGATGACCGGCAAAAGCCCGGCACGTCTGGGCAACACCCATCCCTCGATTGTGCCTTATGAGGTCTACGATGCCTCCGACGCCCCGCTGATCATCGCGTGTGGCAATGATGGGCAGTTTCAGCGGCTATGTGCGGCGCTGGGGACGACCTGGCATGAGGACCCGCGTTTTGCCACCAATCCCAAGCGCCTGGAAAACCGCACGCAGCTTTCCGCCATGATGGCCGAGGCTGTCGCAGCCCGCACCCGCAGCGATGTGCTGCAGGCGATGGAAGCAGCAGGCGTTCCGGCTGGCCCGATCAACAGCGTCGCAGATGCGCTGGACAATGATCATGTCACGGCACGCGGCCTTGTGCGCAGCTATGGCGACACCCGCGCGGTTGCATTGCCGATCAGCGCAACAGGGATGGCTAAAGCAGAACTCGATGCGCCGCCCGCGCTTGATCAGCATGGCGATGCTGTCCGTCAGCAGGGTTGGAAGGCCGTTGACCCTGACCAAGATCGTTAAGAAATTCTGCCGTCCAGTCCAGCTCTGTATCGCTGAGTTCCTGGCCGCCATTGTGCATTCTGATGCTCAACCTTGCGCCTGCATCGCGCAGCCCATCGGCAAGTTTTCGTGTCCATTGCGCCGGGGCAACCGGGTCAAGCGCGCCGCCGGTGATCAGCATGCGATAGTCTGACAGATTGGGCCGGTTTTCGACAAAGACGGGCAGCGTCGGATGCCATGCAACAATGCGGGTTATCGGACAGGTCCCGGTCAGCACAAGATGGGTCAAAAGGCTGGCCCCATCATGATACCCGATCGCGGTCGCATTCTGCAGGTCAATCCCCGCATGGTCGATGGCCCAATGCAGGGACGAGGCAACATCCTGACACCGTGAGATAAGGTCACCCTGGTCGCGCGGCCCCAGCGCCTGCTGGCGAAAGGCTGATTGCGGTTCGGGATTGTCCAACACCAGAAGGGAGGCCTGCGAATCCACTCGCTGACCCAGCGCTGTCATATCGTGCCGATCAGTGCCGCCACCGGGCAACAGGATCAACGTGCGAGCGGATGTGCCAGGGATAAATGCGTAGCCGGGGGGTTCTGCTGTCATGACCGTGCCCTTTGGAAGGGTGTAGCTGCGGCCTGCGGAGCCCGTACGACAGATTTGCTAAACATGACAGTTTCTTTCTTTCCTTTGTGCCCCACCAGAGTGATTGCTGATCATCTGGGCAAAAGCGTGATCGAAACCGCACGAATTTAGGTCATTTCTGGGAAGCCAAGCCGGGGGCGTTATCCTTCTGCCTCAAAACGTCGGAGATGGCAGCGCCCCGGTCAATCACACGACACGAAGACAGGCTTTCGGCAACGAACCAGTCCAGACGGTCTCGGTCACTTTTATTGTGATCGCGGCCTCATCGGGCGCGGTTTCAGCTTTACGCAGGTAACCGGTACCGATTGAAAAACCACGAGTGCTTGGCGGAAACTCGTATGCAACCGCATTCAGAAAGATACCTCACCAAGTGCTGAGTGAGGGAAGTAGGGTGGGTTTAAACCCACCCTACCAAATCTTAACCATCCTATTGCCATGATACCCGCATGCCTTCGTATCGCAGATGGCGCCAGCCAGGCGCATCCTATTTCTTCACCGTCGCACTCGAACAGCCCGGGTCCGATTTGCTGATCCGCGAAGTAAGCCTTCTTCGCCACTGCATTCACGCACTGCTGATCGATAGCCCGATGCGGATTGATGCCGCGGTCATTCTTCCAGATCATCTGCATATGGTCTGGACACTTCCAGCAGGCGATTCTGACTATCCGAAGCGCTGGAAACGCATCAAATCTGAGTTCACCCGTAGATCCGGACTGTCAGGCAAGCCCAATGCCAGTAAACGCCGCAAAGGGGAAAAAGGGCTCTGGCAGCGCCGGTACTGGGAGCACCTGATCCGGGACGAGAACGACTTCGCCCGGCATGTCGAATATTGCTGGTACAATCCGGTGCTGCATGGATATGTAAAACGCGCGGTGGACTGGCGCTTTTCATCCTTTCACCGTGAACTGGCAAACGGGGTTGTCAAAGAAGACTGGGGCACGGATGTAGGGTGGGTGAAACCCACCGATACCGGGTATTTTGGAGAGCCGAAGTCAAAGGTGGGTTGCACCCACCCTACGGGATCACCGTCACAACCGGTGCTTCTTCGGCCGTCTGATCCTCGAACTCGAATGTCTCCAGGCGCCCGGACCGCCGGCCGATCTTGTCAGCGGATGTCTTGATTTCCCGCAGATCTTTCGCTGCGAGGCCAAAGTGGCGGTCAAGATTGCCAACGCGGGTCTCCAGGCGTTCAACATCTTTGGTCAGCAGTGAAAGTTCACGCCGGATCGCCCCGGCCTGCTCACGCATCTGCGCATCTTTGAGAATGGCGCGCATCGTGTTCAGCGTGGCCATGCAGGTTGTTGGCGAAACGATCCAGACGCGCGCCTCGAAACCTTTGCGAACCAGATCAGGGAAATTCGCGTGCAGTTCGGCATAGACCGCCTCAGACGGCAGAAACATCAGCGCGCCGTCTGCGGTTTCGCCGTCAAGAATATACTTCTCTGCAATCGCGCGGATATGCGCGCGCACCGCACCGCGCATCAGCCGTGCGGCCTCTTTCAGCTCGGCTTCTGTTACAGATCGCACCAGCGCCTCATAGGGTTCCAGCGGAAACTTTGAATCCACGACGATCGGACCGGGCGGGTTCGGCAGGTGGATCAGGCAATCCGCCCGCTTGCCATTCGACAGCGTAGCCTGAAAGGAATAAGCGTTCGGTGGCAGTGCCTTGGACACAATATCCTTCAACTGAATCTCGCCAAAGGCCCCGCGGGTTTGTTTGTTGGACAGAATATCCTGCAGCGACAGCACATCCCCCGACAGCTTCTCTATATTGCTCTGCGCCTTGTCGATGGTTGCCAGCCGTTCCTGCAGTTCGGTCAAGGACCGCGTGGTGCGCACATTGGTGCCATGCAATGTGTCGGCCATGCCGCGCTGCATCTCTTCCAGTCGCTGTTCCATGGTCTGAACCATCTGCAACTGCGCTTTGGCCTGCGCTTCGGATACATGCGCCAGCCCGCCGCTCAGCTGCTGCTGCCCGTCACCCAGCCGCTGTACGATCTGGCCCAGCGCGTTTATCTGCTGGCTCAGCGGCTCCGAGGCCGCTGTGGCCCTGCGCCCTGCTGATCGGATCGCCAGGACAATGGCCAGAACCAGCATGAAAAACAAAGCCAGCGCGACCCCGCCAGCGATGATAAGTGGGCGATCAAAATAATAGATGGTTCCGCCAATCTCGATCATGTGCGGCCAAACAGCTTTTCAATGTCCGCCAAGGCCAGCGAGACATAGGTGGGGCGACCGTGGTTGCACTGCCCGGAATGAGGTGTGGCCTCCATCTCGCGCAGGAGTGCGTTCATCTCAGGTGCTGTCATTCGGCGTCCGGTCCGCACAGACCCGTGGCAGGCGATCCGCGACAGAATGGCGTCGATGCGCGACTGAACCGTGTCGGTTGTTCCCAGATCCGACAACTCGTCCGCGATATCCCGTATCAGGCCGTGGGCGTCAATCTGCCCAAGGATCGCAGGGGTTTCCCGCACGCAGATCGCACCCGGCCCAAACGCCTCAAGGATCAGACCCATCTGCGCCAAGGGTTCAGCCGCCTCAAGCAGACGCACAACTTCATCCTCGGCCATCTCAACGATTTCGGGGATCAGCAAGGCCTGAGACGGCACGCCCGATGCGGCCATACGGGCCTTTAACGTCTCGTAAGTCAGACGTTCATGGGCTGCATGGGCGTCTACAATCACAATGCCGTCTGCCGTCTGCGCCAGGATGTAGTTCTCATGCATCTGCGCGCGCGCTGCACCCAATGGCAGGGCAAGCGCGTCGTCAGGCTCTGCGGAGCCCTCCTCCGCGCTTGGCACGGGTTCCATCCGTGCCGAGGTCCAACCTGATCCGGTAGCTTCGGCAAAACCGGAAGGGCGCGCGGGGCGCTCCATCTGATAAACGGGCGCAACGGGGCGTTCGGGCTGAAACACACCTAAAGCGGCATCCGCAACGGTCGAGGACGCCCGGTGTCCGGCACCGGCCAGCGCGTGGCGCAGGGCCGATACGATCAATCCTCGGACAACACCAGGCTCGCGGAAGCGCACCTCTGCCTTTGCGGGATGGACATTCACGTCGACATGCTCGGGTTCCAAGTCAATGAAAAGGGCTGCCGCCGGATGCCTATCACGGGACAGAAAATCGCTATAGGCGGCGCGAAGGGCCCCGATCAGCTGCTTGTCGCGCACCGGGCGTCCATTGACGAAAAAGAACTGTGACACCGCCGCCCCGCGCGAATAGGTCGGTAAGGCTGCCAACCCCCAAAGGCGGATATCCTCTCGTGTGGCATCAATGGTAATCGCGTTGTCGGTGAAGTCCCGGCCCAGAATGGTGGTCAGCCGTCCGCGGAGTTGATCTGCCTCGCTGCCCGGCTCGGGATCGGCCCGAAATCTAACCCGCCCCTCACCGCCATCGGTAACGTCGCGCAGGGTAAAGCCGGTCTGCGGTGCCGCAATAGCCAGCCTGCGCACGATATCGCCAATTGCCTGCGCCTCGGCTTTGTCGGAGCGAAGGAATTTGAGACGCGCCGGTGTCGCGTGAAACAAACCGCGCAGTTCAACCACGGTGCCCGGACCAAGGGCGGCAGGCTGCACTGCCTCCACCCGCCCGCCATCGACGGTCAGGCGCGCGGCCTCTGCCCCCTTCGCGCGGGAGGTCACCGTTAACCGGCCCGCAGCCCCCAGCGAAGGCAATGCCTCGCCCCGAAAACCGAAGGTATGGATATTCAACAGGTCCGACCCATCAATTTTGGAGGTCGCATGCCATGAGACCGCAAGCGGCAGTTCATCAGCAGGTATGCCCCAGCCATCATCGGTCACCCGGATCAGCGTCTTGCCGCCATCGGCATAGGCAATGTCGATACGCCGCGCGCCCGCATCCAAGGCGTTCTCAACCAGTTCCTTGATGGCCGAGGCGGGACGCTCCACCACCTCGCCCGCCGCGATGCGGTTGGCGGCGGCATCATCCAGTTGCCGGATCGGACGGCGGTCGTCCAAATTCATGATATGGGGGGCTTCGGCGCTCATTCCACCAGGGATAGCAGGTCAGTCTCGATTCTGCCACATATATCGCCTTAGCGTGACTGGCTTAGCTCATGCTGAAAGCAACACCATTTTGGCACGGGACGCATCAGATCAGCAATTCAATGTCGGTTTCGTCAGGGTGCCGCCCAGCCCCTGTAAGCATCGCATGAACCTGCCCCCGGTGATGAGTCTGGTGGTTGAACATATGCGTGATCAACAGCCAATGAGGCTCAGCGATAGCCTCTCCACCGGCATTCGGCTTACGATCAAGATCGCTTTGCTTAAGAGCGTCTGCCCAAGTGATAATCTTCAGGTCAGTATCAACTCGCAATGCACACATGGCCTGCCAGTCAACGATCCAATCCGGTGTTTTATCGCCGCGCGCGGGTGGCATCCGCCAGCCGTCGAACCGAGACATCCAAATGTGGTCCGCGGTCAGCACATGGCACAAAGTTCGATGGATCGACTTGAAATAGGCCCCTCTGGCCTGCCGCCGTTCCTGATCGGTCAGACATCCGGCCTCCCGGTATAGGCTTTGGTTTTGGCGGGTATTGTACCGCGCGAAGTTACGGATGTAGTCGACCGAGATCATTCTGCTTCACCTTTGGTGCCTCGCAGCGGTATCGCGCGCAAAACGCCGACTCACTCCGAGCTTAGCCCCTCGGGCTGACCAACCACCACAAAGCGAAGCTTTTCAGGTTTGAACAAGCTGCGGGCCACCTCATTCACCTCTTCAAGGGTCAGGGCGTTCATCTCGTCATTTCGGGTGTCGATATAGTCGATTGGCAGATCGGCGATCTGCATACCGACAAGACCCGCAGCAATCTGTCCATTGCCGCTGAAACGGAGCGGATAGGCACCGGTCAGATAGCGTTTGGTGGCGGCCAGTTCGTCCTCGGTAATACCCTCGCTGGCGATCTTGCGCCATTCTTCGCGCACCAGATCGACCACTTCGGCCATGCTCTCATTCGCACTGGCGACGGAGCCTGCATAAGTATCGCCATATTCCCCCGAGCCTAAATAGGTATAGATACCATAGGTCAGGCCGCGCTTTTCCCGCACCTCGGTCTTGAGGCGGGAATCAAGGCCGGAGCCGCCCAAAATCTCGCTCAGGACATAGGCTGCCATAAAATCGGGGCTGTCGCGTTCGATACCGGAATGCCCGAACAGCGCCACCGATTGCGGCGTTTCAAGCGGAACGACGTCGATATCGGCGGCCTCCACGACCTGCGCTTTCACGGGCAAGTCCGGGCCATCCTCGGGCAGATCGCCAAGCAGCCTGTCCAGCATAGGGCCGACTTCCTCAGGGGTGATGTCACCGACGACACCGACAACCACACGGGACCGCACCATTGCATTGCGATGGGCGGTAACGATATCCTCGCGTGTCAGGGCGGTGACGGTCTCAATTTTACCATCTGAGGCGCGCGAATAGGGGTGGTCGGCAGGGTAGGACAGTTCCGAAAAGCGGCGGCCCGCAATCGCATTCGGGTCAGTGCTGTCCGAGCGCAGGTTGCTGAGGACCTGCCCTTTAACCCGGTCAAACGCCACCTGGCCAAATGTCGGCTCTGTCAGGGCCCCGGCCAGCAGATCAATGCTGGCATCGCGATTTTCCGACAGCATGGTTGCCGAGACAGACACGCCATCCCGGCGCGCATCATAGGCAAATCGCGCGGCCAGATCCTCGGCCGCAGCGGCGAATTCGGTGGTCGTCAGGTCGCGGGAGCCCTCCTCAATCAGGCCCATCATCAGGTTGGTTGCGCCGATCTTGTCGGCAGGGTCAAGCGCCGTCCCGCCCCGAAACTCGATCTCAAGTGCGATCATCGGGATAGAGGGTTCGGAAACAACCCACGCGGTTATTCCGCCCTCGGACGTGACCTCAACAATTTCCATTGCGCGGACAGGCAGCGCGGCAAGAAGACAGCACGCTATCAAAAAGGTGCGGATCATTGGGTCGTCTCCTTCTGCGGCGCGGTCAGATAGCCGGTAACTGACTGCCGAATATCGAAAACATCGCGGGCGGCTTGCATCATGTCGTCGATGGTGACCGACTGGATGACATCCGGCCAATCCTGCACATCCTGCACCGTCAAACCGGTGGTCAGCGCCTCGCCATATCGGCGGGCGCGGCCCTGCTGGCTGTCCAGTGCATAGATCATGTCCGCCTTGATGGCGCGTTTGACGCGGTCGAAATGCGCCGGGTCGGGGCCAGTTTCAAGGAACCTGGCGATAGCAGCATCCATGCCTGCCTCAGCCTCATCCAGAGACACATCCTGCCCGGGCACGATATAGATGGTGAAGGTCGTCGGATCGAGCGCCTGACCGCGATAACCCGCACCAGTGCTGACGGCGATCTTTTCTTTCAGCTCAAGTTCTTGCGTGAAGGTGGACGTGATGCCCGAGCCCAGGATTTCAGCCAGAAGCGTCAGGGCCGCAGCCTGTTTCTGATCCCCCGCCTTGCGCTGGGGCGCGAGATAGGTGCGAACCATATAGGGCGTTCGCACCCTTTCATCCTCAAACACCATTCGGCGGGCCGAGACCTGCGGCGGCTCCTGCGGGCGCACCCGTTTTGGCAAGGTTTCTGAGGCAGCAATCGGTCCGAAATACTGTTTCGCCAGTGCCTCAACCTCTGCCGGGACAACATCGCCAGCAACAACCAGGATCGCGTTGTTCGGCGCATAATGCTTGCCATAAAAGTCGAGCGCATCGTCCCGGGTCAGGTCCTCAATCTCGTGCCGCCAGCCAATGATCGGGCGGCCATAAGGATGATTGAGAAACTGGGCCGCCATACGGTGTTCCGAGAACAGCGAGCCGGGGTCACTGTCGGTACGTTGATTGCGTTCCTCCAGCACCACGCCAAGTTCGGGTATCACAACCTCTTCGGACAGAACCAGATCCACCATACGGTCCGCTTCCATCTTGATCACAAGCTCCAGCCGGTCCTTGGCAATGTTCTGGAAATAGCCGGTATAATCGAATGAGGTGAAGGCGTTATCCCGCCCACCATTCTGGGCGATGATCTCGGAAAACGCGCCTTCGGGGATTTCATCTGTGCCCTTGAACATCAGGTGTTCAAGATAATGCGCAATGCCTGACTTGCCCTGCACCTCATCCGCCGACCCAACCTTGTACCAGACCATATTGGTAACCACCGGCGCGCGATTGTCGACGATGACAACCCCCTGCAGCCCGTTATCAAGCATGAAGGTATGGACATCCTCGCCCGCCAAAACAGGCAGGGGCAGCAATGTCAGGACGAACAAGAAAAATCGGCGCATCACAGATCCTTTTCAGTCGATGGCAAAGATATAGGCATCGACGGCGGAAACGCCAGTTGACGTTTTCGTCAGTTATCGAAGGGCGGCATGGCTGGAACCTTCACGCCGCGGGCGCGCAGGCGCAAAAGCTCCTCGCGGGCATCAAGAATCACTGGGCGATAGATAATCAGGTCGTTGGAGCGGCCAAAGAGACGCTCTAGCAAACGGCCACGGTTGTTTTTGCGGAACACGCGATCTTCGGTGGCCAATGTGCCCCGGATCGACGGATCAATGCCGTTTCGTGCCGCAGCTGAGATCAGCGCGTTATCCGATCCCGAGGCCGCAGCGCGTGTCGGACGGCCAGTCAGCGCCACCAAAGCGTCAGCCTCGGGCGTCAGATCCGTGCGGTTTGGCGCGCCAGGCGTAGGTGCGGGCAGTGCGGCCAGATCTTCGGGCAATTCCAGCGGTTTCTGCGGCAAAACGGCAAACTCATCCGGTGCCTGCACCGATGTCAAACCAACACGGTCGATTAACGGGCGATCATCGCCATTGTTGCCACATGCGGTCAACGCTGCGGTCGCACAAAGCGGGATCAGGAAACGCAAAAAAGACATCATGGAATACCCTACTCCTTGGCCTTGTCTCTTAGCGCAGAACATTGCGGAGGTCACGCCTTGTTCTCGGTTTTGCCAGCAAACATGATCAATCCAACCGCGCCAAGGAAAATCGCTACATCGGCAACGTTGAAAGAAAATGGATTGTTGATGCCGCAGCAGGACATATTCAGGAAATCCGCGACAGCGCCGTATTGAATGCGATCCCAGACATTGCCCAGCGCCCCGCCGACAACCAGACCGATCGACAAGGGCACTTTCACCCCTTGTGTACGCAGCCCCCAGACCAGCAGGCCAATGCAGATTACCAACGCCAACCCGACCAGGAACCAGCGGGTAAACTCACTATCGTTGCCACCCAAGCCGAAATTGACCCCTTTGTTCCAGGCCATCACAAAGTTCAGATAGGGCGGCACGACTTCGACCCGTTTCAAGACATCAAGGGTCAGAACCTCCAACACATAGAGCTTTGAAAGGCGGTCGAGGACCAGAATGATCAGGGCAGAGAAAGCTATCAGTCGCATATCAGTGCCGGAAATGCCGCATGCCGGTAAAGACCATCGCCAGACCGGCTTCGTTTGCGGCGGCAATCACTTCGTCATCGCGCAGCGAACCGCCGGGCTGGATCACGCAACTGGCACCAGCTGCAGCGGCCTCCAGCAGACCATCGGGAAACGGGAAGAACGCGTCCGAGGCAACCGCAGACCCTTTGGTCAGCGGCTCGGCCAGGTTCAGGGTTTCGGCCATACGCTCGGCCTTTTTCGCAGCGATCAGCGCACTGTCGACCCGGCTCATCTGCCCCGCACCGACACCCACGGTTGCCTGATTGCGGGCATAGACGATGGCGTTGGATTTCACGTGCTTGGCCACTTTCCAGGCAAACAAAAGGTCGCGCATCTGATCCGGGTCGGGGGCCTTTTCGGTCACAACCTTCAGTTCAGCTTCGGATATCCGGCCCGTATCCTTATCCTGAACCAGAAACCCGCCTGATATCTGGCGCATCATCAGACCCGGCGCAGCCGCATCGGGCAAGGCCTCCGTGGTCAGCAGACGCAGGTTCTTGCGGGCGGCAAAAACCGCAAGCGCCTCTTCCGAGGCGCCGGGCGCTATCACAACTTCGGTGAAAATCTCGGTGATCATCCGCGCTGTGGCTTCATCCAGCGGCTGGTTCAGCGCGACGATCCCGCCAAAGGCCGACACGCGGTCACAGTCAAAGGCCGCCTGATAGGCGTCCTGCAAAGAACCGGCCACCGCAACGCCGCAGGGATTGGCATGTTTGACAATGACGCAGGCTGGTCCGTCTGCGGGATCAAATTCAGCCACCAGCTCAAAGGCCGCATCAGTATCGTTCAGATTGTTATAGCTCAGCTCTTTGCCCTGCCACTGCCGCGCCGTCGCGGCACCGGGGCGGTTTGATCCATCGGTATAGAATGCGGCTGCCTGATGTGGGTTTTCGCCATAGCGCAAGGTCTGCGCCAGTTGCCCGCCAAAGCTGCGGCGACGCGGGGCCTCATCCCCGATCTGGCCGGCCAACCAAGTGCTGACAGCAGCGTCATAGGCCGCAGTCCGGGCATAGGCGGTTTGCGTCAGCCCCTGACGAAAGGCCAGGCCGGGCGCACCATCCGTCGCATCCATCTCGTCCAGAAGCGCAGTGTAATCCTCGACATCCACGATCACTGCGACATGCGCATGGTTTTTGGCCGCAGCACGGATCATGGCCGGGCCACCGATATCGATATTCTCAACACAGGTCTGGTAATCCCCGCCCTGCGCAACGGTCTGCTCAAACGGATAAAGGTTCACGACCAGCAGATCGATCCCGCCGATGCCATGCGTTTGCATCGCTTCTAGGTGATCCGGATTGTCGCGCAACGCCAGCAAGCCGCCATGCACCGCCGGATGCAGCGTCTTGACGCGTCCGTCCATCATCTCGGGAAAACCGGTCAGGTCGGCCACATCCACAACAGGCAATCCGGCCTCGCGCAGCATCTTCGCCGTCCCTCCGGTCGAAACCAACTCAACCTCCCGCGCATGCAGCGCCTGGGCCAGGTCCACCAGCCGTGTCTTGTCGGAAACCGACAAAAGCGCGCGCTTGATGGTGGCAGATTTCTCGGTCATGGCCCCTCCTGAAAGGCAGTGCGGGGGTTTTGCATGCCCCCCGGGGCAAGGTCAATGGGGCTTACGCTGCCGCACAAAACTCCAGCTGATATCAGCCCGGTGGGTTTTGGCCCGCGCACGGACGATGATCTGCCGCATCGGGCGCGGCTCTTCCAAGGTCGGGTCCAGATAGGCGCTGGGTTCGAGCTCCAGTTGCCCACCCTTCTGGCGGAAATTCCACATCTCGCCCCCGGGCAGTTCCAATCGGATCGTGTCAGATTCCCGCAGGAAGGTGACGGTTACATCCGGATGGATGTGGAAATGCAAATTGAGGCTAACCCCCAGTTTTTCCGCGCCCTTGATCCTCTGAGCAAAGCGGCGCTCTGCCTTGGCTTCGGGCGCAAAAAGGACATCTTCGCCATGTGCTTCATACCCTGTGCCGCCAACAAAAAGGCGGCGCTCATGCAGCAGGCCATAACCCTCAAGATAGCCGTCATGGCGGGCCTGCAGCCACATGCCGGTGTGATCTTCGGCCTGACTGACCGTGACCATCGACGGCCGGGATGTCAGCTGTATATGATGCGGGTCCGGCCCGATTGCCCGCGCGGCCAACTGGCTGGATGAGGTCTTATCAAGGGTCAGGGCGCTATGGGACGGCGTGGTGCGTGCCAGCCGGGCCCAGTCATCGCCAAAGGTCTTGTTGGGACCGCAATTGACCACAATCCGGTTGCGCCCCGAAGACATCTCGAACCCAAGGGTCGAGGCACAGGCGGTCAAGGCATATTCCCCTGCTGGTGGCCGGGCGCAATCCATCACTGCCACAAGGCGCGAGGACCGCAGCCGCACGTACCCCATCACGCCTTCGCTATGCGCCCGGTCGCGGATGCGGCTTTCCGCCAGCGCCCGGTCGACCTCGGCCATCGCCCCCCCTGCCCCGCCATGGAAGCGGGCCAGCGTCGCATCGCCCATGCGCAAAGCGCGCAAATTCGGCGCAATCGCTTTGATCGCAGCCCGGTGCGCGGCACCGGCGGGGTGCTCAGCCTCTGCCAGCGCGGCGTTGCTCCAGACAAGGCGTTGGAATACCGCCAGCAGATCATCAGGATTGCGCGATGGCACGGTTCCTGCGGACAGATCACGCGCGCAAATCTGATCCAACGTGGCGACATGGCGCAAAAGCGCGTCGCCAAAGTCCTGGCAGCAGGCCAGCACCTGAATCAGATCACAAAGCGTCAGAACGCGCCGGATCGGATCGGTCAATTGATCCAGTGTCGCATCAAGATACGCAATATGGATGGTCAGCGCGTCGACAACGCGCGCTTCCGAAGCCTCAGGCAGGGATTCCGTTATCAGCTCCGAGTTCATGGTAAGCTGCAGCAAGCGGCGCGCAACGATGTCAGGCTGCCAGCCCGGCCCGCTGCCATTCTCGAACCGGTCGAACCATCCCATCATCCAGCCCATCGCGCGGGCGCGGGCGGATTTTGAGGCCAGCGCCTCGAAATCCGACAGCCAGTCAAAGCTGTGCAGTTTCCGGGCCAGGGTCTTTGAGCCCAGATCAATATCCCAAGGTGTAAGCTCGGTCAGCGGAACCGTTTGGCCGGACAGGACCAGTTTGCCCCGCAAGGCGCTGCGGGCCCTATTGAAATCGCCAAACTCGCGGCGTTTGGGATACCGGTCAAAGCCGGTAAAGGGTGGGACGTCCGTCAGGCTGGCCACGAGCGCACGCGTCTCTGCATCCGCCCGCCGCCGGGTCAGGCGCAAAAGTCGCGATTTCAGCGTCGAAAGCGGGCCTGCCATGTCCTGCCAGTGGTAATTTTGTGTTGCGCTTAGACTATACTGGTTTTTGGGAAAGCTGAATCAGGTTTTTCTGGAAATCGCGCCATAGTTCGGGCGAGCCCTCTTCCCGGCGACAGAAACGCCTCCGGGAGCCTATCTGGAACTGCTTCACTAGGATTATGGTGCGACCGCAATCCTATCGCGTCAGAACAGCGGCAAAAAAGCCGTCCATACCGCCCATATCCGCCCACATATCTGGCCGTGTCCGCAGCATACCTTCGGTGGTCAGCGCACCATCCGGAAGGCCTGCCAAAGCAGCGGGCTGTATCCTCAACCCCTTATGCCTTTGCAACGCTGCCGCAATCTGATCTTCGCCCTCTGCCGGCAGCAAAGAGCATGTAATATATAGCAAACGCCCGCCCGGTTTCAGCCAGCCCAGCGCGCGGTCCAGCAATTGCGCCTGCAACTCCAGCAGCGGTTTCAGATCAGGGTCGGGCCGCACATGCGGCAGATCAGGATGCCGCCGCAGCGTGCCCGAGGCGGAACATGGGGCGTCCAGAACGATCACATCGGCGGGCCCCTCGGGCTGCCAGCGCCGCAGATCCGCCGTGACCATCTGCGCCTTCAGACCAGTGCGCGCCAGGTTTTCTTTCACCCGCGCCATCCGCGCAGCCGAAATATCCACCGCCGTTACATCCGCGCCGGTCGCGGCCAGTTGTAGCGTTTTGCTGCCCGGGGCAGCGCAAAGGTCCAGAACCTGTCCGCTGATCTGCCCCAACATCCTGACCGGCAGCGATGCCGCTGCATCCTGAACCCACCAGGCACCCGTGTCATAGCCCGGCAGACGGGTAATCTGGCCGGATCGGGTCAGGCGCAGACTGCCGGTGGGCAATATCTGTGCTTCCAGCTTTTCAGCCAGATCTTCGGCCTCTGCCGCAATGCGCGGCGTCAAATCCGTCGGCGGCGTGCTCGCATGCACCTGCTCAATCGCGGCGACGGTCTCTGCGCTGACCATCGCACCAAGCGGTCCGCCGATCCAATCCGGCAAAGGTGCGGAGCCCAGATCCCGCCAGATCTCCGGCCCTTCGGTCGCCAAACGCCGCCCTACCGCGTTGACCAGCCCGGCCATACGAACCGTACGTTTGTTGCCACGCATCTGCCGCACAGCAGCATCCACCACCGCATGCGCTGGCACGCCATCCACCAAAAGTTCGTAAGCCGCAATCCGAAGGACATTCAGCACCGCCAGCGGTGGCTCTCGGCTGATAAACTGCGCCAGCAGCACATCAATCGGATGCAAATGGCGCAGCACGCCTGCGGCCAGCGTCTGCGCCCGCGCACGGCCCGACGGCTCCAGATCATCAGAAAGCTGTGCGTCGGACAGCATTTTCTGATCCTCCAGCACTGTATGCAACAGGGCTGCGGCGGCCTTGCGCGGCGCAAGACCCGGCGCGGATTTTGTCTTGGGCGGCATCGCCTCTCCTACATTCGATCCGCCCGTGATGTCAGGCCCGGGCTTGCAGGACAAGCAGTTTCGACGTTATCTGATCCGCAGAGGAGACCCGCATGGCCGATGAAGACACAGTCGAAGCGCGCCGCAAGGCAGCCGCTGCACGCGCCCTGGCTGAAGCAGACGCGCGCCGCAAGACTGCGTCAGACCCTGATCTGCCGCCAGAACTGGGCGGGCGGGATGGCCCGGAACCCACGCGCTTTGGCGATTGGGAAAAGAAGGGCCTGACCTCGGATTTCTGATCTTATTTGGTGACTTCGATCAGGGCGCGCAAATCGGGTGCGGTTTGTTCGTCATAGCCGTTGGTGACCTCCAACGGCGCGGTGCAGGCTGTCAGCGCTGCAGACAGGATGATCAGCGGAAAAACGAGGCGCATGGCATGTTCCTTTGTAATCATGCGATTCTTTTTTGTAAGCAATGCTTACATAGTGTCTGTTGACCCACTTGTAAACAGTGCTTACATGTTTTTAATGGCGACCTCACCTCCACCTTTGAAACGCGGCGATCTGCGCGATGCTTTGATCAGCTACGCGCAATCGGAAACCCTGCAGGGCCGGATCGAAACCATGAGTTTGCGGGCCGCTGCGCGGGATCTGGGCGTGTCATCAGGGGCGGTCTATCGCCACTTCGAAGACAAGGACGCCTTGCTGAAAGAAGTCGTGCACCAGGGGATGGAGGACCTGAAGGCCCGCTTTATCAATATCAGGCCTGAGGACGGTGTCGCCCGCTCCGTCGCCGAGGCAGTGCGGCGGTTTCACGACCTGGCATTGGTCTATTCGCGTTTTGCTGCCGAAAACCCCACGCTTTGGCGGCAAATGTTTGGGCGTATCGGGATGATGTGCCGCGAGGACTACATGAAGGATCCCGAAAATATGCGCTATACGATCATGGATGTCGCGACCGAATGCGCCCGTGACCTTTATCGGATGGGGGCCTTGCCCAGCGATCCCGGCATCTCTGATATTCGCTTTACGTGGAGCGCCATTCACGGTGCTGCTGACCTTGCGCAATCCGGTGCGCGGCTTGATGGGCAGGACATGGTTCAGGTCGCCAGACAAACCACCGAACGATGTCTACTTGCGCTGGGCTGCGCACGTGAAACCATCGACACCTATGCCCCCGCTACGAAATCTTTACCCTGAGACTGTAAACAGGGCAGCCAGAAGCACAGCCAGTGTGCGGAGGCGACCCGATGACAACAAATTCCCTTCTGGTTTTACAGAATGTCGACCGGCGTGAGCGGCGTGGCGTTATGGCAGCATTGGACCTGTCGCAATGCCTGGTATGGTTTGATCCGTATGGGAATATTGTCGATGCCAATCCCAATATCTCGAACCTGCTGGGCTACACGTTGGATGAGCTTAAGGGTATGAATCACTCCGTCCTGATTGGCGAACCGGATATTGCGGCACCGCATTATCAACGCATGTGGGATCGTATCCACGACGGTCATCAGAAAAATGACGAGCGGTCGATCTATGACAGCCACGGCACCGAGATTTGGAGTTCGCTGTCTTATGCTGCAATCAAGAACGACAAAGGCCAGACCCGGCGGGTACTGGCCATTGTGATTGATCTGTCGCCATGGTCTTGGCGCCCCAAGGAACCGCTGCCCTCATGACAGCGTTCCCGGGGGATCGGAAGGATCAGTTGTGAACCGTCACACCAGTGCTTAGCCCACCGCGGGTGCGTCCAGTTTCAAAGTCATGGCTGACCGAGGTGCCCACACGCACGTTGTCACCGATATTCTCGGACCCGCCAACCGACATCAGACAGCCGCTGAGCGAGGTCGCGACCGCAGCGATAGCGGCCAGTTTCAGAGTTGCCTTGGTGGCAGTGATCATGTGTCCCATTTTCATTCTCCGTTCTGTAAACCGGCTGCCGCGTGAACTTGGTATTGAGCAGCCTAACACATATACGTCGCAGAAACTTGACCTAGGGTTCACTTCGCGGAGGTTTGAGCGCGTGAAAACTGCGATACGCCCGAGATAGTGCATTGTATATAAAAACTTTTTATCGCTGTTATTGGCCCTCAAAAATTCGACTTATCGGCACAAAAGCGCTGCATTACTTCGATGAGACATCCTTTCGCGGCCAGCAATGCAGTTGCGCAATTTGTACCGGCAAACTACCAAAAACGGTATGAAAAGACGCGACAACCGTCCATCCCGACCCCCTGTCCACCTGTTTAGACGACTGGCAGCGCAGGTGCTTGGGCGCCATTTATTCCGCGCGTTCCTGTTTCTGCTGATCGGAACCGGCATGGCCCAGGCTCAGTGCCGCATCATCGACCACGAGGGCCGGGAGTATGCGGTCTGCGAAGCCGCCGCAGGCAGTGATTTGCGCCTTTTTCTGAATGACTTCGATGGGTTTTTGTTGGGCGCATTCGCGCGCGTCCAGGCGCATTTGTCTGCCGGCGGCGAAGATTTGGTCTTTGCGATGAACGCCGGCATGTATCATCCGACCTGGCGCCCGGTTGGGCTTTATATCGAGGCCGGTGTTCAAGAAACACCGTTGATCACCCGCGCAGGTCCGGGAAATTTCGGCATGCTGCCAAATGGTGTGTTCTGTATCGGTGAGGCGGCCTTTGCCGTGATCGAAACCCGGTCCTTTGCTGAAACCCCGCCGAAATGCCGCTTTGCGACCCAATCCGGGCCGATGCTGGCGATCGACGGCGCGCTGTACCCGAGGTTTCGCGCCGATGGCACGTCCCGTTTTATTCGCAATGGGGTTGGGGTGACGCAGGATGGGCGGGCGGTCTTCGTGATATCAGAGCAGCCGGTGACGTTTCACAAATTTGCAAGGCTGTTCCGCGATGTGCTGACGACACCGCAGGCCCTGTATCTGGATGGCAGTATTTCCCAGCTATATGCCCCAGACCTAAACCGCGCGGATCTGGGTCTGCCGATGGGGCCGATTGTCGGCCTTGTTGCGCCAAAGAACTGATCGTCCCCTATTGGTTGCACGCCTGCTGTACCGCGACCCAGGCTTGATCGCGCATCACCGGCTTGCCCTCATCGACTTTTGCCGAAAGACCCGCCGCCTGTCCGGGATGGTGCTGCAAAGCGCTTGTGACAAACCCCTTATCTGCCAACCCCCGGTCCGCAAGACCTGCCTGCGCCGCGCTCAGGCGATCCAGCGTTACCTGCACCTCGGCATCGGATATGCTGCGGACCAGGGTCGAGATATCCTCTGCCGATATATCGCCATTCATCATAAAGCGGCCCAGTTGCCCAAGTGGTTTGTCCTGCATAAGCCCCGCCAGCTGCGCCCGGCCATCAGGATCAGCCAGATGCGCCATCAGCACCCAGCCCGCCAGCGCGTCCGGGCTGCGCATCTCGGCCAGAAAATCATCACCAACCAGAATGTCGCCCCCAGGCATGACGGCGAGTGGCGTGGACCCTTTGGCAACCCCAAGACGGCGGTCCAGAGGCAGGTTCAGAACCGTCGCCAGCCGCGCCAATCCCGGAAGATCCCCAGAGCTGGCGCACACTGTACCCAATGAGGCGACGACCTCGCGCCCTATCAACGTCGCCTTTTCCTGAGGGATCAGGTTCAGCGCCTGGGTTCGCAGAAAGCCGGGGCACTTCCAGACGGCCAGCGCGACAAGCCCGAGCAGCGTCAGCAGGATCAGTGACCAGCGGCGCCCCTGCCGCGGAATTGTCAATTGATCCGCCACCTCACGCGCTTCGGCGGTCACCTCGGCAATGGCGGCATTCATCTGAGCATCGTCGATCTGAAGGGTTTCATCGCCCGCCGCATCCAGCGCATAGGCCACCCCCGGCCCACTGCCAACAACGCCAATCGCCGCCAGCGCCCAATGGGTCAGCGGGCGGTCCTGAAAATCGCTGAGAACCAGAGTTGCCTTGCCGAAAGACACAACCACCTCACGCGGTGCGTGTGCACGGCTTTCACGCCATTGGCCTGTCGCCTCCAGCCGGATATATTTTTGCAATGCGGTCATGTAGGCCCCTCTTTACGGGGCCTTTATACCGTGGGGGTCCTGCCAAGCTCAAGCCGCAGGTTGGCCCGGATGTGGCAAAGCGCATGGCATCGCTTTATTCATGTTCCCGTCGATTACCTGCAATCGGGTCACCGGCGCTCTTGCCGCTTCTGATAATCCGGCTATCATGCGGCTGCGTATGAAGATCAGGAAATCCGCATGTCCGTCGAAGTTGCCATACCCCAGAGCCCCCCGCCGCCCGAGGTGGAAGAGGTCACAACCCTTCGTGTCTGCTGCGACGGCGGTACATTGGGCCACCCCCGCGTCTGGCTGACCATCGACCCGGCGCAGGGATGGGTCGAATGCGGCTATTGCGACAAGCGGTTTGTGCTGGCGGCCGGGGCGGCTGGCCACTGACGCATTAGTCGGGCAGCGGCCCTATGCAGTTGCCCTTCGCTTTGTTGTTGTTTTCCTTCAATTCGAAGATTTCCTTTTTCCAGTCAGCTTCGACCCGGAAATACAACCGCGCCCCATTCCCGTTGCTGTTCGGCACCCAGGCTCTTGGCAGCGGATGTGCGACGACTGTCTGTTGTTGCCCGGGGTTCAGCGGCCCGACATTCATAAGACCCGGCAGGTAGTTCGGGCTGGTACTTGGCGTATCCGAGAACCTGAACAACAGTTCGGTCGCCGGGGTCTTTGTGCCGCCAATGTTTTTGACGACAACCACTACGACGGGCTTTCCACCGGAAAGACCACAAAACCTGGTCCGCGGTGCGTCGCTTAAGTCCGAGCTTCGATATTTTGGCTGAATGATCAGATCAGCGGCAAATGTCTTGATCGCGTTATCGGGCGCGCGCTGCCTTGGCGTTGAGGATATCTGAGACCCATTCCCCCGGTTTCGGACCCGCGATCAGGTGAGGCGGTGCCATCAGGGCGGCAATCAGTGCTGCGTTGGTAAGAATTTTCCTTCGGATCATCGGTCTACTCCTTTGCTGGTTGCAGTACCGATGCGTCGTTGTCTTTCAGCCCGACGTTCAATCGGAAGGCGCACGGCCCTTTAGGCGTGCAAAGATCGGATCAACCCGCTCTGCCAGGCAGGTCAGCGTCGCCGCTTCGAAGCGATGGGGAAATTCCGCGCCTGCCATCTCGCGCGCCAGCGGCAGAAAGGCCGCGGCAAAGCGGTAATACCCGTCGATCACAGCCCCGGGCTCAGGTGCCGGAATGTGCAGATCGGCCAGCAGGGCCATCTGCTCAGCCGTCAGTAGCCGGTTCAGGCGCAGCGCTCCGCCGGTCGGGCCGTCATTGGACTGGCGGATCAGCAGCGTGGTCAGCTGGCGCCGCAAATGGAACAGGCCGGTGATGGCGTTGACATAGTCCTTGCGGCCCATCGCAACCTGCAACAGCCCAAGCACGCGTAGGAACTCCTCTGCGATACGTGGCAAGGGCTGCGGGTGCCAGACCGGTGCCTCGTCCAACGTCGTGTGCAGGTCTTGCGGGTCGATCAACGGTTTCAGGCCCCGCGCGCCCTGCGCTTTCAATCGGCCCTCATCACCCTGGCTCAGGTCAGCGCGCAGCCAGCTTTCGGTCACAAGGTTGACCAGCTCTACCGTTGGGCCAAAGCGTTGCTGAAACACCACCGGATCGAGCGTGCCAACCACCTTAGCCCAGCGATCCGCGATGGCGGTGCGGTGCTCTGGTGCGGCCACCGCCAGGAAATCTACATCGCTATAGGCATCCGCCTGTCCCTCGCCAAAACTGCCGGATAAAAACAGGGCTGTCAGGCCGGCCTGGCCCGCCAATCCTTCGGTCACTGCTGCGATCACCTGATGTTGCATGGCATCCTCCCACACCCAAGGATGGCCAAACCCGCGCCGAAGCGCAATAAAGGCAAAAAGGGAGGGCCGCCATGAGCACCGGATTCGGCAAGGGACATCATCTGCATCTGATTGACGGCTCGGCCTTCATCTTTCGCGCCTTTCACGCCCTGCCCCCGCTAACCCGCAAATCCGACGGCCTGCCGATTGGCGCTGTCAGCGGGTTTTGCAACATGCTGTTCAAGATGGTCGAGGACAACGCCGGGCCCGACGCCCCCACCCATGTTGCGGTGATCTTCGACAAAGGCAGCCACACGTTCCGCAACGATCTTTATGATCAGTACAAGGCCAATCGCGACGCAATGCCCGAGGATCTGCGCCCGCAGATGCCTCTGACCCGCGATGCGACCCGCGCCTTCAACATCGCCTGTATCGAGAAAGAGGGCTACGAGGCTGACGACATCATCGCCACCTATGCCCTTCAGGCGCGCGAGGCCGGGGGGCGGGTGACGATCATCAGCTCGGACAAGGACCTGATGCAATTGGTCGGCGGCGGCGTGGAGATGTTCGACGCCATGAAAAACACCCGTCTGGGCCCGGAAGAGGTTGAGGCAAAATTCGGCGTCGGCCCCGACAGGGTGATCGACGTGCAGGCGCTGGCTGGCGATTCCGTTGACAACATTCCCGGCGCGCCGGGGATTGGGATCAAGACGGCGGCGTTGCTGATCAACGAATATGGCGATCTCGATACCTTGCTGGCCCGGGCCGAGGAAATCAAACAGCCCAAGCGCCGCCAGACCCTGATCGACCATGCCGACCAGATCCGCCTGTCGCGGCAATTGGTGACGCTTGATCAACAGACCCCCGACCTTGAGGCGCTGGAGACATTTGAGGTGCAGGAGCCTGAGGCTGAGGCGCTGTTGGGTTTCCTAAGCGAGATGGAATTCCGCACCCTGACCAAGCGCATCGCCGATAAGCTGGGTGTCGAGGCCCCGGCGATTGCTGAGCCTGAAGCCGCGCCGCAAGGCGACGGTGACGGCGGCGTTGATCCGGTCGTGCTATCCGCGCCCTATGGTCCCTATGAGCAGGTCAGCGATGAAGCCACCCTGCAGGTTTGGATTGATCGCATCTATGATCGCGGCTGGGTGGCGGTCGACACCGAGACCACGGGCCTGGACGAAATGCGCGTCGATCTGGTGGGGATTTCCCTGTCGGTGGATCCCGGATCGGCTTGCTATATCCCCGTGGCCCATACGACCGGCGACGGCGATCTTCTGGGCATGACCGAACGCGCGCCCGGCCAGATGACGGCGGAGCAGGCGCTGGTACTGCTCAAGCCGATGCTGGAGGATGAGAGCATCCTCAAGATCGGTCAGAACATGAAATACGACATGAAGATCTTCGCCCGCCATGGGGTACAGGTCGCGCCGATCGACGACACGTTGCTGATGTCCTATGCCTGTCATGCCGGGCTGCACGGGCATGGGATGGACACGCTGGCCGAACGCTATCTCAGCCACACGCCGATCCCGATCAAACCGCTGCTGGGCACCGGCAAATCCGCCCGGACCTTCGACAAGGTACCGCTGGAGGAAGCCACACCTTACGCCGCCGAAGACGCGGATATAACCCTGCGGCTGTGGAAGCTGTTTTCGCCAAAGCTTTCAGCGTCCAAGGTCACTACGGTCTACCAGACCCTCGAACGTCCGCTGGTTCCGGTACTGGCCGAGATGGAGATGCACGGCATCAAGGTCGACCGCAATCACCTCAGCCGCATGTCCTCGGCCTTTGCGCAGCAGATGGCAGCGTTGGAGTCGGAAATTCACGACCTGGCCGGGCGGTCTTTCAATGTCGGCTCGCCCAAGCAGCTGGGTGAAATCCTGTTCGACGAGATGGGGCTTGAGGGCGGCAAGAAAGGTAAGACTGGCGCTTATGCCACGGGGGCTGACGTGCTGGAAACCCTCGCCGCCGAGGGCCATGACCTGCCGGCCCGGGTGCTGGACTGGCGGCAACTGTCCAAGCTCAAATCGACCTACACCGACAGCCTGCAGGAACATATCCACCCTGAAACGGGCCGGGTGCATACCTCCTATTCTATCGCGGGGGCCAACACAGGGCGGCTGGCCTCAACCGACCCGAACCTGCAGAATATCCCCGTGCGGACAGAGGAAGGCCGCCGTATCCGCGAGGCTTTTATCGCGAATGAGGGTAACGTGCTGCTCAGCCTCGACTATTCCCAGATCGAGCTGCGAATCCTCGCCCATATCGCCGAAATTGACAGCCTGAAACAGGCCTTCCGCGACGGGCTGGATATTCACGCCATGACCGCGTCCGAGATGTTTGATGTCCCCATCGAAGGCATGGACCCGATGGTGCGCCGTCAGGCCAAGGCAATCAATTTCGGCGTGATTTACGGCATTTCCGCCTTTGGCCTTGCCAACAACCTGCGCATCCCGCGAGAGGATGCCAAGGCGTTCATCGACCGCTATTTCGAACGCTTCCCCGGCATCAAGGAATACATGGACGCCACAGTCGGCTTCGCCAAAGAACATGGCTATGTGCAAACGCTGTTCGGTCGCAAGATCCACACGCCCGAGATCGGTGCCAAGGGCCCGCACGCTGGGTTTGCCCGCCGCGCCGCGATCAATGCGCCGATACAGGGCACCGCTGCAGACATCATCCGCCGCGCCATGATCCGCATACCGGATGCCATCGCCGGAAGCCCGGCAAGAATGCTGCTACAGGTACATGACGAATTGCTGTTCGAAGTGCCCGAGGACGCCGTTGACACCACCATCGCCACGGTGCGCGATGTGATGGAAAACGCCGCCATGCCAGCCGTCAAACTGGATGTGCCCCTGACCGTCGATGCCGGACAAGGGCCGAACTGGGCTGTGGCGCACTAGGACGAGGTTTTCCTTATCCGCTCCGCTCGGCAAGTCGTGCGATCAATGCCCGGGCCGAAGGTGGCGGCGATTGTTCGATCCGGCGATAGTCGCTGCCATCTTTCTTGCGTGACACCAACCCCAGCGTCACAAGGCTGCGGCGCAGGATGGCGGGGTCCGAGAAATCATGCAGTGCTTTCAGGCAGGCATTGACCTGCTTTTCGGTCAGCACCTCTGCCGATGGCAGACGCGCCCAGACCGCCCAAAGCGCAAGGTCCTGCACCGCACGGCGAGAGGGCCAGCGAGTCAACCGACCGTTTGCGTCAAACTGGTTCAGGGTGCGCTCAACCAGATGGTAGTCGACCGGTCCAGACGTCGCTGCGGGCCGCGCAAGGCGGTGCTCCGCCGCGGTGGAGGCCGCCAGATGTTGGTAATTGCGATACCCCGCTGCCCGCGCAAGCATGTTCAACAGGCTTTGGTGACCGGGCGGGGTCGCGCCACCGCGCAACTGTCGGTTCAGGGATTTGGCGAAGGCGGACAGATCGTCAATCCTGAGGGGCAGGCTGTGTCGGGTCATCATCATTCTCCGGCGTGCCCGTATCTGAGGTTGCTGGTCGCTGGCTTGCAACATGGGCACCATTGAAACGAGGATGCGCATATCTGTTTGGCAGGTTCAGCTTACCCTTGGGGACAGCGACGCCTCGGTGTTCTGCCGACCGTTGGGGAATGTTTATCCCGACGCGGCCACAAAGAAAAGGGCCGCCCGAAGGCGACCCTAAAGACTTTAGCCGAAACGGCGATGATTACATCATGCCGCCCATGCCGCCCATGTCGGGCATGCCGCCAGCCGGGGCGCCTGCGCCCGGTTTTTCGGGCTTGTCGGCAACCATGGCTTCGGTGGTGATCAGCAGACCAGCAACGGAGGCTGCGTCTTCCAGTGCGGTACGAACGACCTTTGCAGGGTCGATCACGCCAAACTTGAACATGTCGCCATAGTCTTCGGTCTGTGCGTTAAAGCCAAAGCTGTCATCGTCGCTTTCGCGGATCTTGCCAGCAACAACAGCGCCGTCAACGCCTGCGTTCTCGGCGATCTGACGCAGCGGTGCTTCCAGCGCACGGCGTACGATCTGAACACCAGCTTTGTGGTCAGCATTGCCGCCCTTCAGCTTTGCTAGCGCCTTTGCAGCCTGCACCAGGGCAACACCGCCGCCAACGACGATACCTTCCTGAACCGCGGCGCGGGTGGCGTTCAGCGCGTCATCAACGCGGTCTTTACGCTCTTTCACCTCAATCTCGGTGGAGCCACCGACGCGGATCACGGCAACACCGCCTGCCAGCTTGGCCAGACGCTCCTGCAGCTTCTCACGGTCGTAATCGGAGGAGGTTTCCTCGATCTGCTGACGGATCTGAGCAACGCGTGCTTCGATTTCAGCTTTGTCGCCAGCGCCATCAACGATTGTTGTTTCGTCTTTGGTGATGGAAACTTTCTTGGCCGTGCCCAGCATGTCGAGACCGACATTCTCAAGCTTCATGCCCAGATCTTCGGAGATCACCTGACCGCCGGTCAGAATAGCGATGTCCTGCAGCATGGCCTTACGGCGATCACCAAAGCCCGGTGCTTTGACAGCCGCGATTTTCAGACCGCCGCGCAGTTTGTTGACAACCAGGGTTGCCAGCGCTTCGCCATCAACATCTTCGGCGATGATCAGCAGCGGCCTGCCGGACTGGATAACGGTTTCCAGCAGCGGAACCATCGGCTGCAGCGAGGAGAGTTTTTTCTCGTGCAGCAGGATCAGCGCGTCGTCGAGCTCGGTCACCATCTTGTCAGGGTTAGTGATGAAGTAAGGCGACAGGTAACCGCGGTCGAACTGCATGCCTTCGACAACATCGGTCTCGGTTTCCAGACCTTTGTTTTCCTCGACGGTGATCACACCCTCGTTGCCGACTTTTTGCATGGCATCAGCGATCTGCTCGCCGATGGCAGCTTCGCCATTGGCCGAGATGGTGCCAACCTGTGCAACCTCGGACGTGCCGGAAACCGGACGTGCTGCGGCCTGAATGGCCTCAACAGCTTTGGCAACAGCTGTGTCGATGCCGCGCTTCAGATCCATCGGGTTCATGCCAGCGGCAACCGATTTCAGGCCTTCCTTGACGATGGCCTGAGCCAGAACGGTGGCGGTGGTGGTGCCGTCGCCCGCTTCGTCATTGGTGCGGCTGGCGACTTCTTTCACCATCTGCGCGCCCATGTTCTCGAACTTGTCTTCCAGTTCGATTTCCTTGGCAACGGTCACGCCGTCTTTGGTGATGCGCGGCGCGCCAAAGGATTTGTCGATAACGACGTTACGGCCTTTGGGGCCGAGGGTCACTTTGACAGCGTCAGCCAGGATGTTGACACCTTTCAGCATCTTGTCACGGGCGCTGGTGTTGAACTTCACGTCTTTTGCAGACATGGCTATTCTCCTGAATTAAGAATTGGTTTTGAAGGGGGCGATCAGGACAGAATGCCCATAATGTCGCTTTCCTTCATGATCAGCAGGTCTTCACCATCGATCTTGATCTCGGTGCCGGACCATTTGCCGAACAGGATTTTGTCGCCTGCTTTGACATCCAGCGCGATGCGCTCGCCGTCTTCATCGCGGGCACCAGCACCAACAGAGATGACTTCGCCTTCGGAAGGTTTCTCTTTTGCGCTGTCAGGGATGATCAGACCGCCTGCGGTTTTCTCGTCGCCTTCCAGGCGGCGAACCAGAACGCGGTCGTGCAGAGGTGTGAATTTCATATCGGTCGCTCCTCTTTGCGGAACCAAATTCGCGGGCGGCGCAAATGACGTTAGCACTCGCCGCCCCTGAGCGCTAACGAGAGGTTAGGTAGAGATCGTGCCTTTTTGAGTCAAGGGCGTTTCGCGGCATTTTGCCTGCGCCCGATGTGCAGGTAGTCGTGATCCAGGAATTGCGCTAGGATTTATGCTCAAAATCGACTCGGGAGCAATGCCTTGATCCAGCTGCGACGCTGTCTTTTCCGCCTTTCCCTTCTGGCCGCAACCCTTATCAGCGGACAGGCCGCTGCCTTTTGCGAGGGGCGCGATCTGCTGGCAGAGATGCCTCAGACCACACGCGACCGGCTGGCCGAAGTTTCGACCCAGAAATATGCCACTGGCCGCTATTGGCAGGTGGAAAAGGGCGGCAATATCTCGGCTCTGTTCGGGACAATCCATTTGCCCGATGAAGATATATCAGCTGTCCCGGACGCGCTGAAAGAGCGGATCGAACGCGCGCGACTGGTGATGATCGAACTGACCAAGGGCGAAGAACAGCGCATGCAGCAGGCGATAATGCGCCCGCCCTCGATCATCCGCAACCCAGAAGGACGCCGCCTTAGTCAGGAACTGCCATCCGAAGAATGGGCGCAGGTGCAGGCCGCGCTTTCGCAATATGGTCTGACGGCGCCTGTCGTCGATCAGATGGAGCCGTGGTTCCTGGGCATGATGCTGTCGATCCCACCCTGCGTCACCCGGGCGCAACTGGCGGGTCAGGGAATTCTGGACCGCAATATCGAAACCTTGGCGCGGGAATCCGGTGTTCTGGTGGAGGGGCTGGAAACCTATCAAGAGGTTTTGGACCTGCTGGTCGGCAGCAGCTATGAGGACGGGCTGGCACAACTTGTGACTGTGGCAAGCACGATCTCGGAAACTGAGAATTACATGGCCACGCTGACCGAAATGTATAAGCGCGGCGATATTCAGGCGATCTGGGAATTGTCCGTCATCCTGACCGAAGAGGTCATGGGCCCTCAGGGCACAGCGATGCTGAAAACCTTTAACGACCGTCTGCTGAAAACCCGCAATGAGAATTGGGCCGATACCCTGTTCCCCGCGTTGGAGCAGGGCAATGTCGTGGTGGCGGTCGGCGCGCTGCATCTGGGCGGGCCGCATGGCCTGTTGCAGATGCTGGAAGACGAGGGGTTTACTGTGCGCCGTCTGGACGGATAAGTCAGACCAACACCCGGACCTGCAAAGAGGCGCACAGATTGTGACCCCCATTATCCATTCACTGGCCGATATCTCTGATCGCTACCGCGTTTTGTACTGCGATCTTTGGGGCTGCCTGCACAATGGCAAAACGCCCTTCCCGCAGGCCGTCGCCGCACTGCAAGCTTTCCGCAAAACTGGGGGCACGGTTATTCTGGTGACCAATTCCCCCCGCCCGCGCGGCGCGGTGCAGCAACAGCTTGATGCAATGGGTGCCCCGCGGGATTGCTATGATGATATCGCCTCATCCGGGGATGCGGCGCAACAGGTCATGGCTTTGGGCGATTATGGCCGCAAGGTCTATCATATAGGGCCAGAGCGCGATCTGCCGTTCTTTACCGATGAAGATGGCCAGCCCTACGATATCGACCGCGTGCCTCTGGACGAGGCCGAGGGGATCGTTTGCACCGGCCTGTTCGATGACCGCACCGAAACACCGCAGGATTACCGGCTGACTATCCTGACCGGTGTCAATCGCGGCCTGAAGATGCTCTGCGCTAATCCTGATATCGTTGTGGATGTCGGCGAAACCCGGATCTATTGCGCCGGTGCCATTGCAGAGGCCTATCGTGAGGCCGGGGGGCAAGCAGACTATTTCGGCAAGCCGCATCTTGCCATCTATCGGCTAGCCCGGCAGCGGGCCGAGGCGATCCGGGGCAAGGTCGTCGATGATGAGATTTTGGCCGTTGGTGACGGCATTCATACCGATGTTCAGGGCGCGATCAGCGAAGGACTGGATTGCGTGTTCATCACTGGTGGCCTTGCCGCTGAGGAAACCGAAACCGGCGAAGGCCCACCGAACCAGGCCAAGCTGGATGCGTTTGTGTCCAATGCAGAACTGCAACCCACCTATGCGATGGGGCGGCTGGGATGATCGCACGATTTACAGCCTTGCTGGTGGCACTGGCCAGCCCGTCGCTCGCTTATGACGATGCGACCTTGCTGTCCATGTGCGAACCTGAGGTGATCGAAATCACCCAAGCCCTGCTTGGCATCGACGACTGGAATGAGGTCGATGCGCAGGCAAGCAAAGTGGTCAACGGCACCGGCCGCCTGTGGCGTGTCACAACACCAGAGGGGCAGGTTTCCTATCTTTGGGGCACGATGCATTCGTCTGATCCACGGATTTCCAATGTTCCCGATGAACTGAAAGCCATCATCGCAGACGCGCGGATCATGATTACGGAATATGCTGGCGCAGAAACAACCATGGATGAGGTTCGAAAATACTGGAGTGGTGAAGGCTTTTATTCCGACACGCCGGTTTCGCTTTATAACGACCTGCCTGCGGAAGCTTTACGGGCGATCCAGGACCGCATAAAGGGCCTCGGCCTCTTAGGGTCCGAGCTAGAGTATATGGCGCCCACTACGCTGATGAATTTTATACTGTCCTCGCCCTGCGGCGACAGGCTTGCAGTGGCAGGCTATCCGATCCAGGATGTGCGGGTTGAACTTCTGGCCGCTGATCACGGTCTGTCCCGAATTTCTGCAGAGCGACGAGATGTGATTGAGGTGCTGGCAACAGCAAAGCGCTGGGAACAGGCGTTTCGGGCAACGGTTACCTCCTATGCGTTGCATCAGACGACTCCGGAAACCAGTGCGACCTACATGCGGTACTATCTGGATGGCCAGATCGGGCACATGATGGCCTTTGATGACATCTATTTGCAGAACAAGTTTCCCAACGTTGATGTCAGCAGCCTTCGTCTTGAGATGGACAGCTATCTGCTGACCCATCGCAACAGGCGAATGGTCGAAAACCTGCTGCCGCAGTTCCAACAAGGTGGCGCTGTGGTTGCCGTTGGCTGCTATCACTTGCCACATGACACCGGACTGGTCGCGTTACTGCGTCAGCACGGCATGACGGTGGAAAGGATCGCCCTGCCGGGCGAGGCAGGCTGACCCTCACCTCTGCGCAACAAAGCGCATCATTTAGCGCTTTTATGTGAACTAATCTTGCTCCACCTTCTTTCGTACGCTATGCATTTCGCACATGCACAATTTGTTTGCGGTGGAAGGTATGATGCAGTTTAGCGGCCATAACGGCCCGGTCGGTACAATCTGTATTGAGTATATGGAGATCGGGCTGGCCCGATCTACCTCCAAGGCAATCACCGATCAGGATATCGAGATGTTCGCCACCGTCTCGACCGACCGGAACCCGGTGCATCTGGATGACGCCTATGCGCAGGATACGATTTTTGGCGGGCGGGTGGCGCACGACATGCTGACCGCAGGGCTGCTATCCGCAGTTATCGGGGAACAGTTGCCCGGCCACGGGTCTGTCTATCTCAGCCAGTCGTTGAAATTCACCGCCCCGGTGCGCCCCGGTGATCGTGTCACCGCCAAAGTGTCCGTCACCGGGATTGATCACGCGCGGCGTCGGGTGACGCTTGATTGCCGTTGCAGTGTAGGCGACAAGGTGGTCCTGAAGGGCGAGGCCGAGGTGCTTGCGCCCAGCCGCAAATTCGACTGACGGGGCAATAGCCCCAAGAGGGCCCCGGGAATGCACCGCCACATCACACTTGACCCCCTGCCTGCCCCGCATCGCGGTGCCAGCGTCGCCATGGGCAATTTCGACGGCGTGCATCTGGGCCATCAGTCGGTGATCGCACTGGCCCGCGCCGCTGCGGGTGAGACGGATGCGCCCCTGGGCGTGATCACGTTCGAGCCGCACCCGCGCGAATTCTTTGCCCCGGATGCGCCGCCATTCCGTCTGATGAATGCCGAGGCCCGGGCGCACAGGTTAGAAAAGCTGGGCATTGAACAGCTGTATGCGCTGCCCTTCGGTGCATCCCTCGCCCGGCTATCGGCCGAGGATTTCGTAACGCAAATCCTGCGCGACGCATTGGGCATCCGCCATCTGGTGGTCGGTGCCGATTTCCGCTTTGGCAAGGGTCGCAGCGGTGATGCTGATCTTTTGTGCCAGATGGGACCGCAGAACGGCTTTGGCGTCACCATCGCCCCGCTGGTCTCGGACAGCGGCACCGATCTGTCCTCAACCGCAATACGGACCGCGCTGAGCGAGGGCCGCCCCAAAGATGCCGCGCGCATGCTGGGCCACTGGCACCGGATGGAGGGCAAGGTGGTCAAAGGCGATCAGCGTGGCCGCGATCTGGGCTACCCGACCGCAAATATTATGCTTGAGGGCCTGCATCTGCCACGCTTTGGCGTTTATGCCGTGCTGTTCGATGTTCTGACCGGGCCACATACCGGCAGCTACCACGGGGCTGCCTCGCTGGGCGTGCGGCCGACATTTGGGGTGAATGCACCCAATCTCGAAACCTATGTGCTGGATTTCGATGGTGACCTTTACGGTGCCGAAGTGTCCGTTGCCTTGGTGGAGTTCTTACGCGGCGAAGCGAAATTCGACGGTATCGATCCGCTGATTGCCGCCATGCGCGATGACGTGGCCAAAACCCGAGATATCCTGGGCAGGCTTTAGCCCGTCATCAACTCCTTGACAGTCTCAGCGCCCGCAACGCGGTCAGGCGTGGGCGATTTACCGGCCTCAATCAGGCGCTTGGCAACCATGTAAGCGCGCGGGTCGTTGATGGCGTCAGTGGCCAGCAACTCATCCCCGCTATAGTACCAGAAAGACACAGCGTCCCCGGCCTCTCCGGCGCGGGTGACCACCCGGTCATAGCCGGTGTTCAAACCAGCAATCTGTAGTTTCAAATCGAACTGATCCGACCAGAACCACGGCTTGGCTCCATAGGTCACGTCCCTGCCCAGCATATTCTGCGCCACCACCTCTGCCTGGTCGATGGCATTGCCGACGCTTTCCAGACGGATACGCTCACCGCGATACGGGAAAGACGCACAATCGCCCGCCGCCCAGATATGCGGGTCCGAGGTGCGGCCATGGCTGTCGGTTGCAATCCCGTTGTCAATCGTCAGACCCGCCGCCTCGGCCAATGCTGTGTCCGGCGTAACCCCAACGCCAGCAATAACGAAATCAACCGCCAGTTCGCTGCCATCAGACAGCAAGGCCGAGGTCACCCGCCCCTTGCCGCGCAGTTCTGTCAGGCCGGTGGCCTCGCGGATATCCACTCCTTCGCGCGTGTGGATATCACGCAGGAAAGCGGCGGTTTCGGCACAGGCCACCCGCGCCAGAATGCGGTCAGCCATTTCGATCAGCGTTACCTTCAGACCCTTGCGCGCCGCGACCGCCGCAGCCTCCAGCCCGATATAGCCACCGCCGACGATCAGCAGATGCCGATCCGGCTGAAACTCCGGCGACATGGCATCGACATCGGCGATGCTGCGCACGGTATAGACCCCGTCCAGATCGCCGCCGATGGCGGCAGGCAATTCACGCGGCACGGCCCCGGTGGTCAGGGCCAGCGCATCATAGCGCAGAACCTCCCCGCCCAATTGCAACGCCTGACCGGCGGGATCAACCCCGGTGACCGACTGGCCAAGGCGCAGGGCGATATTGGTGTCCGCATAGTAAGCTTCGGGCCGCAGAAACAGCCGCTCCAACTCCATGTCGCCCAGCAGGTATTTCTTTGACAAGGGTGGCCGCTGATAGGGGAGAACAGGCTCAGACCCGATCAGCGTGATTGCCCCATCAAACCCTTCGGACCGCAGTTTCGAAGCCAAAGACTGACCCGCCTGACCCGCACCAACAATAACAAAATGAGGCATTGTTCCTCCGCCCTGGGCGAGACATCAGCGGCCCGCTCCACCTTCCGCATGATGGCTAGTCCTGCGTATAAGGACCAGCCGTATTTGACGGATACGCATCTTGCACAGCGACGCGGCTTCTGCCAGACCGAACGTCAGCCAAATGCCAGGGGCACAGCCATGCATCCCAATCCGATATTCCGTAAAGCCAAGAACAAACGTAATCTCGACTTTGCCCGCAAACGCGGCTTTGGGCTGCTGACCATAAATGGGGCAGACACCCCGCTGATCGCCTATGCGCCCTTTGTTCTGGGCGAGGACTGCGCCGATATTCATCTGGTTGCCTCAAATCCCCTTTGGCGGGCGCTGGATACGCCGAAACAGGCGGTTCTGGCTGTGCAGGGGGCAGATGGCTATATCTCGCCCGATTGGTATGGGATCGAGGATCAGGTGCCGACCTGGAACTATGTTGCGGTACATCTAAGCGGCACGTTGCGGCGGCTGGATCAAAGCGAATTGCGCGGACAACTGGACCGGCTGTCGGCAGAGTTTGAGGCGCGGCTAGCCCCCAAACCGGAATGGAAAGCCGATAAGATGATGCCGGAGATTCTGGCGCGGATGATGCGCATGATCCGGCCCGTGCGGCTTGAGATCAGCAACATCGATGGCACATGGAAACTCGGCCAGAACAAGGAAGAGGCGGTGCGCATCTCTGCGGCTGAGGCGCTGGCGGATAGTGGGATCGGACAGGAAAGCGCCGCATTGGCCGCCCTGATGCGGGATTTGCCCAAAGATTGAATATCCGCGCGCGGACTCCTATCTTTCATGCAGGTAACGCCGGAGGTCCGACCATGCCTGCACCACTTGCGCCCATTGCCGCCACCGCCTTGCGCCTTGGCACCGTTGTTGCGGTGACTTGGGTCATCGCGCGCCGGGCCGAGCAAAAGCCCAAGCATGTCTGGCGCGAGGCCGCACTTGATGACTGCCCGGAAGGAGTTGAGATCACCAAAGACAAAAGTGAGGCCGAACAAAACCTGCACGGCAACGCGCGGCTGACCCGGCATATGCCGCTGCCCGGTGGCAAGGTGCTTGAGGTTGATCTTGCGTCCATCACCCGCATCCGGCTGCGCTGGCGGTGATTTGTTGCGCCGCAGCAACAGTACCGCCCGCCTTGCCGTAGGGTGATATCATTGCTGGACACGAATCGCCCCACTGAACTAAACACCGCCTCCCGTCACTGACGGACCACATCCTAGCGGTCAGGGTTTTCGTCCCTGCCGGTGCGGTCGGCCCTGCCGGTCCCGTATGCCAGGGGTGCGATGTTGAGAGGGGATTTGGATTGTAGCTCAGGGGTAGAGCACCGGTGTGTCATCCGGCGGTCGGAGGTTCGAGTCCTTCCTATTCAGCCAAGATGTAGCTCATTTGGTAGAGCAGCAGACTGTTAATCTGTTGGTAGTGGGTTCGAGTCCCATCATCAAGCTGGCCTTACAAGCCAGATCCGCCCGAAAGGGCTTTGCATTTGGGTTCCGGGACCGGTCTTCGTGATCCGGTTTCCGACCCCGACGCCCCGAAAGGGGCCGACGGTAAGGGACCCGGCTCACCCTGGCTTCGCGCCGGTGAGCAGATGACGGACACGGCCGGTGCAGGCCAGGCAAGGGCGGTTTCGATCACCTGCGCCCCGCCCGCGCCGCCCAAATCCCGCTCGCTGCTCTGCCCGCGTGTCGTTAGGCGAAGGGCCGGTTCCGGGCTCATTCAACCGCCCCGTTTCGGGGCCCCAACCCAAGGCCCAAACGGGCATCACTTAAGGAGAATGACGCGCATGCGTTAGCGAAAGAAAAGGATGTGAACAATGATAGAATTGATTGAACGGCTTATGGGTCAGCGCCGGGTTACGGTGCAGGAAAACCAGCGGGTGATCTTGCTGGAAAAGGGAAAGTTCAAGGATATCCTTGGCGCCGGTGAACACCGGATCGAGGTGCGCGATACGCGCGTCGATATCCATGACCTCAATACGCCATGGTTCACCTCCGATCTTCGCGATGCGCTTTTTCGTGCGCGGCCCGATCTGGCCGAACAGCACCTGCTGGACATTGTCGCTGGCAAGGATGAGGTGATCGTCGTTTTGCGCGACGGTCAGTTCAGCCGCCTGATGCGGCCGGAAAACCGGGTCACCGTCTGGAAAGACACCGGCCCGTGGGAGTTGCAGCGGATTGATATCAGCGAAACGCTGGATATCGAACCGGCACTGGCCAACCGGCTGGCGCGGGCTCGGATCACCGAAAGCGTCTCCTCGTTCGAGGTCGCCGACGGTTCTGTCGGGTTGCTGACCGTCGATAACCGCTTCGACCGGCTGCTTGAGGCTGGTGTCCACCGGTTCTGGAATGTCGGCCGCAAACTGGCAGTCCGGGTCGTCGATACCCGCTGGCGGGCGCATGAGGTCACCGGTCAGGAAATCCTGACCGCCGACCGCGTCACCCTGCGGGTGAACCTGTCGGCGGATTTCCGGGTGACCGATCCAGTGAAAGCGGCCAACGCGGTAAAGGACTTCGAAGAAGCCCTGCACCGGGCGCTGCAATTCGCCTTCCGCAAAACGCTGGGCGCGCGCAAGCTTGACCAGCTGCTTTCGGAAAAGGTCTCGGTCGATGCCGAGGCTGCGGATCAGGTCCGGACCGAAATGGCCGAGATTGGCCTGGAGGTCGGTGCCATCAGCCTGAAGGATGTTATCCTGCCAGGTGAGATGCGCGATATCCTGAACGCGGTGGTTCAGGCCGAGAAAGAGGCCGAGGCCAACGTGATCCGGCGGCGCGAGGAAACCAACGCCACCCGGTCGCTGCTCAACACCGCCAAGGTGATGGCCGAAAACCCGGTCATGCTGCGGCTGAAAGAGCTGGAGGCGTTGGAAAGCATCGCCGGCAAGGTCGAACGCCTGACCGTCCATAACGGGACCGAAGGGCTGATGACTGATCTGGTCAAACTTCGCGACTGACCCCTGCCCCGCCCGGGAAACCGGGCGGGGTTTTCTGCATTTTTTCTGGCATTTTGAACCTCTTGCGCTCTGTAAGCGACCCATTCACAGTTTGGCACATAAGCTGCCGCAATGGGGACACCATCGGAATTGGATACCTTCAAATGCGCAGGGCAAACTCTGCGCAGTTCCGATGGCCAGAAGGAGAAGAAGTATGAATTTCAGTATGTCCGTCGCGTTCGACATCATGCGCAAAACCGCGCCCTTCATCGCATTTCGTGCACTGGTCTATTTCGGAATTGCCGTTGCCTATGTTCTTGCAACCGGCGCCGGAGCTGGGATCGGCTGGGGTGTTGGAGCCTTTGGGGACGATGACTTCCGCGTCTCCAGTACATTCTGGGGCGGCGCACTTGGCTTTGGGACAACCGCCGGTATCCTGTATTTCCTGCGCGAATACGTGCTTTACATGGTCAAGGCCGGACATATCGCCGTGATGGTAGAACTGCTGGAGGGCCGCGATCTGCCCATCGGGCGCGCCCAGATTGACCACGCGCAAAAAATTGTGCGCGCACGGTTTGGCGAAGCCAATATCCTGTTTGGCATCGACCAGCTGGTCAAAGGCGTGATCCGCGCCGTCACCGGCCTGCTTGAGGGCATTGCCTCGCTGCTGCCGATCCCGGGCCTCGACAAGGCCATGCAACTGGTGCGGGCCTATCTGCGCGTTGCCATTGGTCTGCTGGATGAGGTTATCCTGGCCCATAACATCCGCACCAACTCGCAAAACCCGTATCATTCCGCGCAGGAGGCCTTGGTGCTTTACAGCCAGAACGCCAAACCCATGCTGATTTCCGCGGCCTGGATCACGGCCATCTCCTATGGTCTGGCCTTTGTCGTCTTCCTGCTGATGCTCGCCCCGGCAGCAGGGGTGGTCTATCTGATCCCCGGCGCCTGGTCGGCAGGCGGATTTGTCTTTGCCCTGCTGTTCGCCTGGGCCGTCAAAGCAGCCCTGATCGAACCCTTCGCCATTGCGTGCCTGCTGCAGGCCTTCTTTAAGGTGACCGATGGGCAGGAGCCTAAACCCGAATGGATGGCCAAGCTGCAAAGCGCATCGGCAAAGTTCCGGGCGCTGGGAGAAAAGGCCGCCGCCTGGGTCGGCCTGACATCCCCGGAACCTGCAGAGGCCAAGCCGCAACCGGCAGCGACCGAAGCGTAAGCACAGCCAACAGGCACAAAGAACGCGGCGGCCCTGCGACCCTCACCAGCAAAGGTTAGGGTCGTCAGGCCGCCGCATCTAGTTCAAATTGCCCTCATAGCTGATAGTATCCCGCTTCAGTTTCGGCGCAACAAAACCCGATATGGGACCGACCTCCCTGATCTTATGCCCTAAATATCCCACGCGACCTCGCGCGGGGCTTTTCGGGCTCGAAACCGGCGGGACCTTGACCATGCACCTCAGCGGACAGGGCAGGCCAATCACTCCGAACCGTGCGTAGATGATCACAGCCACAAACTCCTTGTTGTGGGACGTCACCTATGTTTGGCTTTATGCGGGGACTTGGTGAACATGGGCGCGAAGACGATGGGCATCAGGCGCTGACTGAAGGAGAAAACTGATGGGCGGGCTTCTTGAGATTATTGACGATGCGCTTTACCACTCCATCGATCTGATGCCCGAAAGCTGCACGTGTGAGGATGCCAACCGCGCGGTCACAAAAGCAATTTCGGATGAGCGCGAACGGGTAAGTGCTGCAAGCGAAGAGGCAATGTTCGCTTCCGGAGAGGGATACGACGGAAAAAAGTTGACTGGTGGGGCGGGCTGCGGGCCAAGATACCGGAAGAGTTGCTGCCGAAGCGACTGATCCTGAAGGCCGGGGATCGCATCCCTGATATCTATTCCGGCTGGGGAATCACACTGGTCAGCCAGGCATTTCGCGAGGTTATCGAAGAGTTTGACAAGGATATTAACCAGTTCGTACCGGTAGAGATTGTTCTGGCCGATGGCAGCCCGTATCCGCGTCAGCAATTCTTTTATTTTCAATGCCGCCAGCCGCTGAATACAATTGATCCGGAAAGCCATCCGACGATCAAAGAGTCTGTCGACCAGGGCAGTGCAGGGCCCGAAAATCTGAGCGGGTTATTGATATACCGCGATACAGAGGGTTTTTCAGTGTTCGCGGATCGTATGAACGGGGCCGGGATCTGGCGGGAAATGCGCAGCCCAAATTATCGTTTCATGTCCGATGCGTTGATCGCGCGGCTGAAAGAAAAAGGCTGCAACGGCTGGGACATACGCCCGCACTTTAACGAAGTCTGACTTCATCCCTTCCCTCGTTGGGTTACCCCATGACTGGCAGTAGGGCCACAAGGCTTCTTATGCCGTTTTCTGCGCCAAAGACCGATTTCCATGTTTAGCATCATGCGAAACACTTGGCTGCTAACACTCCGGCCAAACACACGGCACATGGCGGATCGCCGCACTATGCAGCCCGGATTACGCACCCGTTGCCACGCGTTCCGCACCACATTGCGAGGCGATTGTAACATCCACCCTACCGCCAGTATCGTTCGCGTGAGCAGCCCTATACGGCGGCATCGCGACCTTCTATATGGTCTGACAACGTCATTCTTATTCGGAGACCGCAGCCCATGTCTGACACCCGCCACACTCGCCTTCTGATCATTGGTTCCGGCCCGGCGGGCTATACCGCTGGCGTCTATGCCGCGCGTGCGATGCTGAACCCTATACTGGTGCAAGGGATCGAACCCGGTGGGCAATTGACCACCACCACAGAGGTAGAGAACTGGCCCGGCGACACAGAGGTTCAGGGGCCGGAATTGATGAAACGCATGGAAGAGCACGCCGCCGCAATGGGGACGGAGATCATCTCGGACTATATCTCATCGCTCGACCTTGGCGTGCGGCCCTTCGTGGCAAAGGGCGACACCGGCACCACATACACAGCGGATGCGGTGGTGCTGGCGACCGGCGCGCAGGCCAAATGGCTGGGCCTGCCCTCCGAAGAAAAGTTCAAGGGGTTTGGCGTGTCGGCCTGTGCGACCTGCGATGGGTTCTTCTATCGCGGCCAGGAGATCGTTGTCGTCGGCGGCGGCAATACAGCCGTGGAAGAGGCGCTGTTTCTGACCAATTTCGCCTCGAAGGTCACGCTGATCCATCGCCGTGACACATTGCGCGCCGAGAAGATCCTGCAAGACCGTTTGTTCAAGAACCCAAAGATCGAACCCCTGTGGTTCCATACGCTGGAAGAGGTGGTCGGAACCGATGACCCGTTGGGGGTTGAAGCCGTGCGCGTCAAGCATGTCGACACTGGCGAGATGACCGAGATTCCCTGCAAGGGCGTGTTTATCGCCATCGGCCACGCGCCGTCCTCGGAACTGGTCAAGGACCAGCTTGATCTGCATATGGGCGGCTATGTGAAGGTGAAACCAGGCACGACGGAAACCTCCATCCCTGGGGTGTTTGCTGCTGGCGACCTGACCGATCATGTCTATCGGCAGGCCGTGACCAGTGCCGGAATGGGCTGTATGGCCGCTCTGGACGCCGAAAGATGGTTGGCCGAGAACACCGACTGATCCGGGCAGCCATTGACGGGAACACCCTCCTCCTGCTCTCATCTCCGGATGCAGGTTCTTCACGATGTGTTCTCCGATGATGCAGTCGCTCACCCCCTTCCGGGCACCCGCCCGATGCAGGCGGGCGATTGGTTGCGCCGCGATACATGTTTCGCCGAACAGATGGCCCTGCGCGACACGCTGATCGCGGAACACCGCGATGCGGTCATCGCTATGCGCGCCCCCGGCAGCAGACGCCGTGGAGAAACTTCTGGGATATGTGTGCCGGGAGCTTGGAATTTCCGGCGATCAGTATGATCGGCCCGATGGTCAAAGCATCGCAATCGACACCTCAGACCCGTTGGCCAGCCGAATCTGCGGTGAAGACGCTCTGCCGTCAGCGGACGTTGCCGAACTTCAAAGAGTCCACGGCGATCCGCCTTGGCGAAATGGGGCGGCTGGAAGAGATCGCCGAGAATGGCGAGATCACCCACACGTCGCGGGCCGAGAACGGCGAAACCATGCGCCTCAAGACCTACGCGCGTGGGCTCAATGTCAGCCGCGAGCTTCTGATTAACGACGACCTCGGAATGCTTGGGGATACGATCAGCGCCTTTGGTGAGGCCGCAGCGCAGACCGAAGCCGACATTCTGGTGGATCTGATCGTCAGCAATCCGAACCTCTCGGATGGAACGCCGGTCTTCGACGCCAGCCGGGAAAACATCGGTGCATCGGCCCTGCCGACGATCAACGCCCTGGCCTCGGCTCGGCAAGCCATGCGGACCCGCACGGGCCTGGACGGCAAGACGATCATCAGCTTGGCCCCGCGCTATGTTCTGGTGCCCGCCAATCTGGAGACCGAGGCCGAACAGGTTCTCGCTAGCATCCAGCCAAACAAGAGCGACGATGTGAACCCGTTCGGCGGCAAGCTCACGCTCCTGGTAGAGCCGAGACTCCCCGCCGACGGCACGTGGTACGTATTTTCGGACACCGCCCGTCTGGCGGCGATGCAATACGGCTACCTCTCCAGCGCCCAAGGTCCGCAGGTTCAAAGGGCAGAGGCATGGGACACTCTCGGCATGAAGTATCGGGCCTTCCTCGACTTCGGCGCGGGATGGCTCGACTGGCGGGCGGCCCATCAGGTGCCTGGGGCGTAACCCATGGTCCTGACCGCGCAAGAACGACTGACTGAGGCCCGTATTGCGCTCCACAAGCTAATGACGGGCACTCAGGCCGTGTCGCTCACCGACCAGAATGGTGAGCGTGTCGAGTATCGACCGGCGAACCGTTCGGCGCTGGCCCGCTACGTCGCGGACCTGGAAGCCGAGGTCGCGGGAGCCCGAACGCCCCCGCGCCGCATCCTCCTGAGAACAAGCAAAGGGACTTGAATCATCATGAAAAACTACATCCAACCTGGTAAGAACATCACCGTGACCGCAGAAGCCGCCGCGACCTCTGGTGACGGCGTGCGAGTCGGAACCTTGTTTGGCATTGCCTCGGGTGACGCCGAGATCGGCGACCCGCTGGTGCTGGTGACCGAAGGCGTCTTCGAGATGCCCAAGGTCGCGACCGATGACGTTGCAGTCGGAGCCGCCGTCTACTGGCGATCCAGCGACGGCCTGGTGACGACAACGGCGTCCGGCAACACGAAGGTCGGTGTGGCGATCATGGCCGCTGGCAATCCGTCCAGCGCCGTCCGCGTTCGCCTGAACGGCACCTTCTGACCCCATGACGGTCGCCCGTCATATCCCGTTGCCCCCGCCGCCCAGGCGGGGGCTGACGCGGCCCGAGGCGGCGGCCTATGTGGGCGTGAGCCCCAATTTCTTCGACTCCATGATCCGTGATGGCCTCATGCCTGGCCCCAAGCGCGTGAAAACCCGCGTGTTTTGGGACAGGCATCAACTGGACGCGGCGTTCGACTCCTTGCCCGGCGACACTCAGACCGCGCATGATGAAGGTTCCGACAACAACGATTGGGACTGATTCATGAAGCAACTTCGAAGACCACCGAAATACTGTCAGGGGATGATAGACCGGCACGGTAAACCACGCTGGTACTTTCGCCGTCCAGGCTATCCCAGACGCGCATTGCCGGGCCTGCCCTGGTCGCCGCAATTCATGGCCGAATACGCGGCTGCGATGGAAGGTGAAAAAGAGGAAGTCGGGAAGCGGCAGACCATTCCGCGAAGCGTCTCGGCCCTAATTGCCAGCTACTATCGCAGCGCCGAATACAGTGGCCTGGCAGACTCAACGAAACGCGCCGTCAGGAACATCCTCGAACGGTTTCGGGCGGAGCATGGCGACAAGCGAGTCGCGCACCTGGAGAAGCGCCACGTCCAGAAGATCATGTCCGAGAAAGCGGACACGCCAGATGCGGCGAACCGGCTCCTGCGCCTCCTGCGGACCCTCATGGCCCACGCGATTGACCTGGGCTGGCGGCGCGACGATCCGACGGCAGGTGTTAAGAAACTCCGCCATCGGTCGGCAGGATTCACGACTTGGGAAGAGGAACACATAGACGCTTTCCTGGCGCACCATGAGCCGGGGAGCCGGGCATACCTGGCGTTTTCGCTCTTGCTCTACACGGGCCAGAGACGCGGCGACGTGGTGCGTATGGGCCGTCAGCATGTGCGTGGGGGCGTCCTGACCATCACGCAACAGAAGACGGGGCAGGAGGTCAGCATCCCCATGCACCCGAACCTTCGGGCGGCCTTGGACGCCCTGCCACGCGATAACCTGACCTTCATTATGTCGGATCGCGGCAAGCCGATGACGCCCGAGGGGTTCACGAACTGGTTTCGGAAGCTGGTCAAATCCGTGGTGGATGATGACGGCCAGCGGTTGTTGCCCGAGGGGCTTTCGCCGCATGGGCTTCGCAAGGCCGCATGTCGCAGACTGGCCGAGGCCGGATGCAGCGCGCATGAGATCATGGCTATCAGCGGGCACCAGACCCTCGCGGAAGTCACACGCTACACGGTCGCGGCCAACCGAGTCCATCTGGCGAAGCGGGCGTTTGAGGCACTGGAGCGGAAGGAAAAGAGAACATAGAGTATAAAACCCGCACCAAAGTTTTACGATATTGCCCCGTAGGGCGTTGATTCTATTGGATGAAAAATTGGAATGGTGGGCGACCCTGGAATCGAACCAGGCATGGGTCTCCCCGGCGGATTTACAGTCCGCTGCCGCACCTTGCAGCACGTCGCCCTTTTCAGAAGCGCTGACTACGCAGTGAGCGCGCCGAGGTCAAGGCGTTTATCGCAGATATCGCTCGAACAGCACCATTTCATGCTCGCCATTGTTTCGGCGGTCGACCTCGGTGAAGCCGCGGCCTCGATAGTAAGCAATATTTTCGAACGCTATGACGCTGGTATAAAGCACCAATCGCAGACATTTTCTGCGAATCCCCTGCTGATCGGCATAGTCCAGCAAAGCGCGACCAACGCCCTGGCGGCGAAACTTGGCCGTGACGGCCATGTTCTCAATATGGATATCCATCCCGTCGATATGCGTGGTGATAAAGCCCCGGACCGAGTTATCGACCATATACACTGCGACCTTACCGTCGCGCACGTTCTGGCCGTGATCAAACTCCGGCACCTTGATCTTCTTGCCCAGCCGAGACACATAGGGCGCAAAGCAGGTTTGTGCCAGAAACTTGATCTGCTGGATATCGGATTCCCGCGCGGGTCTGATCATCTGAGCCTGTTCCTACAATCCGTCCCCGTCGAGACATGCCGGGGATGTTCAGCATCTGGATAGTATCATGACCGGCAAATCATCAAAGAAACCGGCTTGGGTCATTGAAAAGGAACGTGAAACCCGAAGCAAGGGGGCAGAAACCTTTTGGCTGTTCGGGTTGCACGCAGTCCGCGATGCGTTATGCAACCCGGCGCGGCAGCGACATCGGCTGGTGGTGACCAAGAATGCGGCTGATCGGCTGGCCGAGGAAATCGCTAAGGCTGAGATAACGCCGGAGATTGCTGATCCACGCCGTTTCCCGGCCCCGATTGATCCGCAGTCCGTGCATCAGGGTGCAGCGATGGAGGTCAGCCCGCTGGATTGGGGGTCTGTCTCGGAATGCTGCGCGCCGGGCGCATCGGCACCGCGTGTGCTGCTGCTGGATCGAGTCACGGACCCGCATAATGTAGGTGCAATCCTTCGGTCTGCGGAGGTTCTGGGCGCCCGTGCGGTCATTGCGCCGCATCGTCATTCCGCACCGGAAACCGGCGCTTTGGCCAAAACCGCCTCAGGCGCATTGGAACGTCAGCCGTATTTGCGGGTGCCGAACCTGGCCAATGCCATGGGAGCGCTGAAGAACATGGGTTATCATCTGATCGGCCTTGATGGTCAGGGCGACGTCGCCCTCGATGCTGCCTGCGCGGAAGCAGCCGGCGTGCCCTTGGGGCTGGTACTTGGGGCTGAGGGACCGGGTATGCGGGAGTTGACGCGTAAGACCTGTGACCGGCTGGCCCGGATTGAGGCGGCGGCGGAGTTTGCCTCGCTGAATGTCTCGAACGCGGCGGCGATCTCGCTTTATGCGGCGACGCGGTCAAACCAGTAGCGAATAAGACAAGCGATTCACGAAAATGTTTCGCGATGCTGGGGCGGATTTCACCTGATTTTCGCGGCGTGCTCTGTTAAGATGTTCTCAGAGCAGCAAGAAAGGTCAAAAAGACCATGATTACCAGACGTCACAGCCTGGCCCTTTTGGGTGCAGGCCTTGCCACCCCGCTTATGTCCGAAACCCTATATCTCGATGGCCTTGGTGTGGCCATCAAGGGCTATGACCCGGTCGCGTTCTTCCGCGATGAGGCTGCAGTTAAGGGTAAATTCGAGCATGAACTGATCACCGAGGAAGGCAATTGGTGGTTCTCAAACGCGGAGAACCTAAGTCATTTCCGCAGTGATCCGAAACGCTATATGCCCCAATATGGCGGGTTCTGTGCGCAGGGCATTGCCAGTGGGTTCAAACGGACAAGCAATCCGACCGTTTGGGTTCTCGTAAAGGACAAGCTTTATCTGCATTACACAATCGAAGAGCAGAACCGTTGGGCCGATGATGTGCGCGGCAATATCAGTCTGGCGAACAAGAACTGGGAGCGGTTGCGCGACCAGGCTTGAAGCTGCTTGACAGCCTACGGCTCGGGTATTGGATCGGCGGAGCGCCCCTCAGTTGTGTCAGAGGGGCAGCGCTAGGCTTTATCTTTGCCGAACCCACGTCCGATGGGCCGCCAGCCGACCAGCACCAACAGGGCAGCGGCAGCCGTCGCCACATAAAAGGGTGTGGTCAGGGCAACCGGTCTTGACCAAAGGTTTTCCGCCAGATTCACCAAAACACCGGACAGCAAAAGACCGATGGGCATCATGCCCCAGGCCAGCAGACGGTAAAGGCTGTTCACCCGCCCCAGCAGGCGGTCCGGGATTGCCCGCTGCCGGTAGGACACGGACACGGTGTTCCAGACCACGCCAGTAAACTCAAACACTGCCAGCACCAGCGCCAGTGCAATCGGCCCCGGTGCCAGCGCAATACCCAGAAAGGCCGGGGCGGATGCGGCCAGCATCCATTGCGCCGCCCGCGCCTGCCCAAGACGCACAACAATATTGCCGCCAACCCAGCCCCCCAACACACCGCCAATCGCACCGCCAGCCAGCACCAACCCATAGGCCTGCGCGCCAAGAGATAGGTTTTCCTGCGCATGCAGGATCAGGCCGATCAGCACCATGTGGAACAACAGATTCCACACGCCTGTGATCAGCGCCAGCGTGCGCAGCAAAGGGGAGGCTTTCAAAAAGTTCCACCCCTCGGCCAGTTCCCGCCGCCAGTTCCGCTCACCCGGCTCGGGTCGGAAATTCCCGGAAATACGAAGGACCAGCAGGATGGCGATACCATAGGCCAATGCGTTCGCCGCGAAGGGCAGTGGCAGATAGGCGGCGATCAGGAATGCACCCACAGCAGGGCCAAGCAGGGCGTTACCGATGAGTTCAACACTCCAAAGCCGACCATTGGCCTGTTCCAATTGTTCGGGCGGAACCAGCGCTGGCATCATGGTCTGGGCCGCGTTGTCGCGAAACACCTCCGCCCCGCCCACCACAAGTGCTGCAGCCAGCAGCAAAGCAAACAGCGGCACCGAGGACACCCCCTCTGCCGGGGCTTCGGCAAGCGGCATCGCCAGAATGACCGACACTGCGACAGCCACAAACCCAAGGGCGCGCAGCATATCCATCCATAGGATCAAACGGCGGCGGTCCACACGGTCCGTGATGACACCTGCGGGAATGGCGAACAAAAACCAGGGCAGACGCAGGGCAACAGGGATCAAAGCAATCAGGAATGGGTCACGCGTCAGATATGAGGCAAGCCAAGCCCAGGCGACCGTCGCAATGCCATCGGCAAGGTTGGTCAATCCGCTGGCCGCGATGAAAGTAGGCAGGACACGCATGGCCCTTGCAGATCATTCATTTAATGGTGAGGCAAGCGCGAAATGCTTATCCCCGCAACGTCGCCCCATTGCCAAGCCTGTGCCGCTGGCCTAGCGTGCCGCCGCACTCTAGTCAGGGGATATTGAAATGAGCGACGCACCTAAACTTGGCTTCGACACTTTGCAGATTCATGCGGGGGCCAAGCCCGACCCCGCAACCGGCGCCCGTCAGGTGCCGATCTATCAGACCACAGCCTATGTCTTCCGCGATGCGGCCCATGCAGCCGCTTTGTTCAACCTGCAGGAAGTTGGCTATATCTATTCCCGCCTGACCAACCCGACGGTTGGCGCGTTGCAGGAACGGGTCGCGACGTTGGAGGGCGGCGTCGGTGCGGTTGGCTGTTCCTCGGGCCATGCCGCGCAGATCATGGCACTGTTCCCGCTGATGGGACCGGGCAGCAATGTCGTCGCCTCGACCCGGCTTTACGGCGGGACGGTCACGCAGTTCTCGCAAACTATCAAACGCTTTGGCTGGTCGGCCAAGTTTGTCGATCTTGACGATGCGGCGGCGGTTGAGGCTGCGATAGACGACAACACAAAGGCAATCTTTGCAGAGTCGATCTGTAACCCCGGCGGCTATGTCACCGACATCCCTGCCCTGGCCGAGATTGCCAACCGCAATCAACTGCCGCTGATCATCGATAACACCTCCGCGACACCCTACCTCTGCCGTCCCATCGAACATGGCGCGCATATCGTCGTGCACTCGACCACCAAATACCTGACCGGCAACGGCACCGTGACTGGCGGCGTGGTTGTCGACAGCGGCAATTTCGACTGGACGGCGGCGGGCAAGCACCCCTCGCTGTTCGAGCCGGAACCCGCTTATCACGGTCTGAAATTCCACGAGACCTTCGGCCCGCTGGCCTTCACGTTCCACGGGATCGCCATCGGTCTGCGTGATCTGGGCATGACCATGTCGCCCACCACCGCCTTCCAGACCCTTCTGGGCATTGAAACCCTGTCCCTGCGCATGCAGCGCCATGTCGAGAATGCGGTGAAACTTGCCGAATGGCTAGAAAACGACGACCGGATAGAGGCGGTAACCTATGCCGGTCTGGCCTCTTCGCCCTATGCGGACCGAGCGAAGCGGCTGTATCCGAAGGGTGCTGGCGCGCTGTTCACCTTTGCGGTGAAGGGAGGCTACGAGGCCTGCGTCAAGCTGGTCGATAGTCTTGAGATCTTCAGCCATGTCGCCAATCTGGGCGATACCCGCTCGCTGATCATCCACTCGGCCTCCACCACTCACCGGCAGTTGACCGAAGATCAGCAGATCGCCGCCGGCGCTGCCCCGAATGTGGTCCGCGTGTCCATCGGGATCGAGGACGCCGCCGACCTGATCGCCGATCTGGATCAGGCGCTGAGCAAGGCAACGGCCTAAGAAACCAATGACGCAGTGCCTTTCCAAGGTGCTGCGTCGGGCCTCTGTGCTTTCCAACAACGTCATGCGCCGTGCCGCATGGATCACTTCGGACACCTGTTAACACGTTGAGCTGCAGCAACGTTAAGTCCCAGCGACCTAACACACACATCCGGAATTTCAGTCGGCTATCAACCTTTACAGCAGCCGATAATATCCGGGTGGTTGGCACAACAATCATTGAGCAAGAAGGACACAAGCTCGCCCATCTGTTCGCTGTTCAGCGTATACACCACGTGGCGCGACTTCTTTTTCGAGGTCACCAACTGCGCCTGTTCAAGTGTACTGAGATGAAAGGACGCGCGTGAGGAGGACGCATTCACGAACGCTGCGATCTCACCTGCTGATGCGCCTTCGGGTAGTTTCTGAACCAGAAAACGCACAATTTGCAGCCGCGTTCCATCGGAAAGCGCCTGCATCATCTTTAACACTGTATCTTCGTGAATGTGCACGCTGCCTCCTGATTGGGCTTGCTTAGCAGGGTCCGAAAGTGATGGTCCAGAACATTTATTCAATAACTCTTGAATTATTGAGATATCAGCGCTAACTCCACCCGTTAACGCAGCTTCCGCATCATAAGGCTCAACCCGAGCAATTGGACACCATAATGACGCAAGACATGCCACATCTTATCGAAGATGCCATAGATACCCCCTCGCTTGAGCAACTTGAGGTCAGCCAACCCTCGTCCCATCCGCCACGCATTCTGCTGCTTTATGGTTCGCTTCGAAAACGGTCTTTCAGCAGGCTGGCCACAGAAGAATGTGCCCGTATCCTTGAAAAGTTCGGCTGCGACGTGCGCACCTTCGATCCGCGTGGCCTACCGTTGGTCAGCGACGAAGATGAGGATCATCCGAAGGTTAAGGAATTGCGGGAACTGGTCATCTGGTCCGAGGGCCAGGTTTGGAGTTCGCCCGAGCGTCATGGGTCCATGACCGGCGTGATGAAAACGCAGATCGACTGGTTGCCGCTGTCTGTTGGGTCCATTCGACTGACCCAGGGCAAGACACTTGCCGTTATGCAGGTCGAGGGCGGCTCGCAATCATTCAACGCAGTCAACCAGATGCGCATCCTGGGCCGCTGGATGCGGATGCTGACGATCCCGAACCAATCGTCCATTGCACGGGCTTACAATGAGTTCGATGAGGATGATCGTATTAAAAACTCCCCTTTCTATGACCGGCTTGTGGATGTGATGGAGGAACTGGTGAAGTTCACCCTTCTGGTCCGTGACCGGAAAGATCATCTGGTCGATCGGTATTCCGAGCGCAAAGCAGGGCTTCTGGCGTTGCAGAAGGATGCCGAAGACGCCCTGTCCGACCGCGCACCGAATTCAGCACAAGGCGGCGCGGATACAGAGAACGGGAACTGCGGCGGACCCAAAGACGGCGCATCGACCAAAACCTGTTGCTGACAGGCCCCTCACGCGTTGAGGCCAAGCAGGGACGGGCTTAAGTTACACGCCCTTCAAATAGCTGGTCAAAAGTCACCATTGGGAGATTTGAACCGACCTACCCATTGGTATAGCGGCCCGAAGAATGCTACCATTGCAAAGAAGGTGGCAAATTCCGGGCAAGTTCTTTATGCTTGTGGGATAATTTCGCAAATCTCTCGGCATTGGAACCGGAGATTGCAGAGGTATTGGTGGCTTGATGGGGCTGATATGGCGCTGACAGACGCGACGAATAACCCGACGGGGCTTGCCGCGGATTATGCCGTTGATCTGTCGCGCAACGGCATCAGCCTCTATGAACGTGTGGACGCAACCGGTTGGAAACTGATCGAAACCGTGCCGCTTCAGGTCGGCGCTCTGGCCAAAAACCTTGAACATCTGAAGCTTCTGGCTGGCGGGCGCGATGGCATCTCGCCGCTGGTCGAGGTCTGGCTGCCGCAGGATCAGGTCAAGGTCTGCTGTATCGATTTTGACGCGGCCTCCTCGATGGAAGACGCGGTGTTTATGGCGTTTGAAGCCGCGGGTGCCGCCGATCCCCTGTCGATGAGCTACGATTTCCAGCCACAACTGGCGGATGGAACCACACCAGTGGCCGGGATCCCGGCGGATGTGTTGCGCGAAGCCCGGGATTTCCTTCAGGCGCATGGGTTTGAAACCGGGCTATATACCACCGCAGAATTGCCCGAGAACTTTGCCCGCCCGCCAGAATTTCCGCTGCTGGACCAGCCGCCAGTCGAAGCGCCTGCCGCGCCTGCTGCGGTCGCGCCGACGACCAAAACGGAACGGCCCGCGCCCCCAAAACCGGCGCCCAAGACAACGCCATCACCAAAGACATCCAGTCCAGCCGACCAGCCCTTACAGGCCCCTGCAGCCAATCCACTGTCCAAAGCTGCAAAAACCTGCCGCCCCGGCGCGGTCCGACCGATCGCCACCAAACCATTAACAGCGCCCGAGGCCAGGCCCCGCCCCGATCTTACGGCCTCGCTCAAGGTCAAGGCAAAGCAAACCACCCCGCTGGGTGCCAAGATGTTCGCCGGGGTGACCGTGGCGGCAATGGTCGGATTGGGCGTCGTTGGCCTGCCGATGTTGATGTCACCAGCCGATACACGGCACTTGCCCGGTGACCGGGCCCAGAGCGCTTCGACTTTGGAGACACCCCCGGCAGACACCTCTGCCGGGATTGGCCTGTCGCCGGTTGCGCGGCTGTATCAGATCGACGGCCCTGCGGATCTGCAGGGCCTGAACCGCGATGTGGCGGGGGCCGAGATGCAGCCAATCGTGCCCGAGGCTGACAGTTTCGATGCGCTGATCCGGCCCGATCTGCCACCCGCACCGGGAATCGGCGATTTGACCACCACCCTGCCCAACCTGGCAGCGGCGCAGCAGGCTGGCACCCTGCAACCGATTGAATTCAGCGACACTCTGGTGTTGCTGGACCGGTTCAAGGCCGATGTCATGACTTCGGCCATCGCACCGCCCTTGCCGGACGAAGATGTCGTAACAGACCATTGGCCCGATGTTCTGGCACTGCCCGGCCGCGCGGTTTTGCCCGCAGCGGTAGAGCGGATTGATCCGACCCTGCGCTTTGGCCGGTTTGCCGGTGCCGTGCAAACGATCCCCGATGCACTCGGTGCCTCGATGACGCCGGATGGTGTAGAGCCGGTGTCCGTTGGTCGTCCTGAGGGCGAGGATATCCGGCCGGGGCTGCCTGTCCCGGTTTCGCGCAGTGATCTGGCGCTGAACCTAGGCAGCTTTCTTGGCCAGGTGCAGACCGAGACCAACGCACCACGCCGTGTTGTTTCCGTAGATGAAACAACAGTGACACGGGTGGCCATGCTGGATCAGAACAGCGGGCGGCAAGCAGTACAGCCCTTGCCCATGCTGCGCGACGATCCTGCCCTACTGTTCTTGCGCTTTGAAGGTAAGGTACAGACAGTTCCGAGTGGCATCCATGAGCTGGCCCCCGTGAGTGTCGCTGACCGGCGTGTGCCGCGGGTTGGTGCCGCGCTCGATAGCGTCCTGTCGACCAAGACCCCGGCATTCGCGTCACGCATTGATCCCGCGCATGGTCTTGAGCGGTTCGAAGGGCAGGTTGCACTGGCAGCTGACATCCTGTCTCCAGACAATCAGACCCATCTGTTGCCCGCGCCACAGCTGCACGCCCAACCGCTTGATACAGATCCGGTCCGACTGGCCATGGCCTTACCAACGGATGATCCGACAACCCGCCTGACGGCTTTTACAGCCGCCGTGCAATCAGTGATCGGCGGTCTAGGCACGACGCGCACTGCACTGCGGTTCGATGAATCCTCCGGCTCTCCGTCTGCAGTGACACCGATACAGGTCATACCGCCCGGGCAACTTGATCTGGTGGACCGCAGCAGTGTTGATGAGATCCTGGCCCACGCCCGCATTCTTGAGCCTGTGGCGGGCACCGCCCCGTCAGAGGATGCGCTTGCGGCGAACGGCTTTGCCCTGCCGGTCACGGTATCGAGCAAATCGCCGGAGATTGAGGTGGCAGCGCTGCAGTTGGGCGATGAGGCCCCGGTTCCCGCTGCTGTACTTGACCTGCCGAACCAGATTGCCTTGGCTGAGCCGGGGCGCTCTATCCTTGATGGTGGCCTGATCAGCCCGGACCTTGATACATCCACTGGGGCCGTCACTGGGTTGACGCATCTTGCGGCGCGACCAGCGGCGGAGCCTGCCATGGTTCTGGCCGCCCTGAGCGGCGGACATGATCAGCCGTTGCCGCAGCAGGCCTTGCCGCCCGGCTTGCCGGATCCGACCCGCAGTGTAACGCCCGATCATGTGCTGGTGATCACAAGCCGCCCGGACATCCTGCCCGCCATGCGCCCGCCTGTGCCGCAGGCCGAGGCGATAGAGGTGGCCGCTGTCGCGGATACCGGAATAGAGGCCGATGCGGGCCGCGCCGATACCACCCTGACGCCGCAGCCCGAGGATGTCCTGGCCGCCGTAACCGCTGCGCAAGGAACCGATGGTGCCGAAACTACTCCGGCCGAAGACAGCCCGGGTGTCGAGGTCGCACTCGCCCCGACCGAGCGACCGGAAGATCCGCTTGTTGCTGTCATTTCGGAGCGCCCGGATATTGTGCCCCCGGTCCGGCCCGCAGGATCGGCAGCAAACGTATCCGAACCTGACGACACGGCAGAGGCTGGGAAAAAACACGTCTCGGACAAAGGTGTCCTGATCGTTGCGGCCCTGCCCCCGATTGTTCCGCCGAACCGGTTTGGCGCCAAGAATGCCGATGACAGCACCGTTATGGTGATGGAACCGACGCAAGATCAGCTGGAAGCGGCGGCGCTGGCCATCAAAACCAAACGGGAGGGCGATCTCGCCCCGACCAGTTTTGCACTATCCAAAGCATCAGCCCCACTGAACCGCCCCAAGGGTATGGCCGAGGCCTATGAGCAGCGGGAAGAGGAACTGGCCAGCCTGCTACCCTCTGATATCGCCCTTGCGACGGCGGAGAGCCCACGATCGCGGCCCAGCAACCTGAAGGTGGTTGCGCCAAGACCCGGGGTGACACCGAATGTGCAGATCAAATCCTCGACCTATGCGCCGGGGCCGCAACTGCCGACCGTGGCCAATGTGGCACGGGCAGCGACCATTTCCAATGCGCTACCAATGCGGGAAATGACGCTGATCGGCGTGTTCGGGGCAACCAAGAACCGGCACGCACTGATCCGGTTGCCGGGCGGCAAGATGGTGAAGGTGGCCACAGGTGATACAGTGCGCGGATATCAGGTTACGGCAATCTCTGCCGATGCCATCCGTTTGAACCGGCGCGGCAAGGACACCTTGCTGGTCATTCCCGACTGAGCGCACACCTCAGATGTAGGGTGGGTTTAAACCCACCCTACCCGGCCGAGCGCGACGTCTGATATTCGGCCCATTGCTCCGGCGTATCTAGATCCAACAAAGCGGCTGAACCGGTCTTCACATCTGTGACAAACTCTTTTGCGGCAGCGACAACGCTACGCGCACCCTGGTCGCCCTCAAGCGCAGACAGGCTTTCAAAAAAACGTCGTCCGAACAGCACGGGGTGACCTGGCTGGCCATCCTCAGTCACTGCGCGGCAAATCTCGTGGCCTTTGTCGGGGTCATAGGCTGCGATCAGCGCATCCAGATGCCCGACCTCCACATCCGGCATATCCGCCAACATCACGATAACCGCATCTGCGCCGCGCGCCGCGCGCAGCCCGGCGCGCAGGCTGGCGGCCATGCCGGTTGAGGCATCTGCCGCCGTCACTGTCTCAACCGCCAGCCCATCCAGCGCCGCCCGCCGCGCATCAGATGCAGGCGGCAGCACGACATGCACCTTGGCGGCCGCCGATGCCAGCGCCGCATTTGCCGCCCGCCGTAGCACCGGTATTCCGTCAACCTCTTGCAGCAGTTTATCCGCCCCGCGCATCCGCCGCGCAGCGCCCGCCGCCAGTAGCAGAACTTCGACCTGCGGTGCTTGCATATTCTTTCGCCCGATCCGAGGGCGGGGGCGTGTCGGTATCTCTTTCAACAATCCGCCAACCCCCATGGCCGCGATATCCTCCGACGATACCTCAAGCCCACAAACCAACCGTTGCAAAACCCAGTCAGCCCCGTTCAAAGCTGGCGAACGCGCACAGCCCGGCAATCCGATGACCTGCGCGGACCCGCGCTGCCCCAAGAACAGCAGATTGCCCGGATCGACCGGCATGCCAAAACGGATCAGCTTACCGCCTGCAGCAACCACCCCTGCCGGGCAGACATCCGCTGCATCCGAAGTCGCCGAAGCGCCCAGTATCAGGATCAGCGGTGCGTTGCAGCCGAGCAGCGCCTCTGCCACGGCCCCGACTTCATGCGGCACCACCTGAACGGTGCCGACCGCAACCCCAAGGGTTGCCAAGCGGTCGCGCAAAACAGTCTCGCCCTTCTTTAACAAGGCATCAGAAAATCCAGGCGTCCGGGTCAGCACGATATCAGCCTGTCGGATCATCACCGGATGCACCCGCACCGTATCGGTCGAAAGCACTCCGCAAGCCCGGTCCAGCGCTATTTCTGGCACGGCATAGGGGATAATCTTGAATGTCGCCAACATGCTGCCCGGCTCCACACGGGCATAATTCGGCAATGTTGCCAGCGTTATGCCGGGACCAATCTGGTTCAACGCATTGATAGCCCCGGCATCGACACGCATCACACCCGCTTTTGCAGCCAACAGATTGACCCGTCCCCCAAAAGCGTCAGAGAGGGTCAGATCCTCCCGCGGGGCTGGACACAGCCTCTGGGCCAGCGCCAGCGCAGCGTCATCCTCACCCACCTCATCGGGTCCGGGCCGGGCCACAACCACCTGCTGCACACCTGCGTCCAGCAGTGCCGCGATATCCGCCTCGCAAACCACACGCCCTTTGCGCAGGACCGCGTCACCGGCCCGTACTGAATGGGCCAGGATCGCGCCTCGCGCGTCAGGAATAGGCACCGGACCAAAGCGCATCAGACCGGCCGGGTTTCGGGGCGGCGCAGCCGCTCGGTTATCTCGGCCATGATCGATATTGCGATCTCGGAGGGTGTTTTTGCACCAATGTCAGCCCCGACCGGGGCATGAATTCGCGCAATCTCGGCGTCCGAAAACCCAGACTCCTGCAGGCGTATGACCCGTTTGGCATGGGTCCGGGTGGAGCCAAGCGCCCCGAGATAGAACACATCCGCCCCCAATGCGGTGCGAATTGCCGGATCGTCCAGTTTCGGATCATGGGTCAGCGTCACAACCGCGGTGCGGGCATCAAGGCCAAGCGTTTGCAATGCTGCATCCGGCCAGTCGCGCGAGATAACCTGATTTGGGAAGCGCTGATCGGTCGCAAAAGCATCGCGGGGATCAACCAGAACCGGATCATAGCCCGCCAGCCGCGCCATCTGCAAAAGCGGCTGGGCGATATGAACCGCACCAACCACGATCATGCGCAAGGGCGGATTGTGGATGCCTATGAATGTATCACCTTCGAACCCTGACTGATCTGTGCGAAACCGCTCCTGGACCTCGCGCCAAAGCGGATCGTCCCCCTCCATAATCAATCGTCGCTGCCATGTATCGGTGTCCACCGCATAGGCGATGGCCCTGCGCTCTGCCCGGGCGGCAACCAACCCCTCCAGAAGTTCGGCCGAGGGTCCCTGCCCGCGCCCGACCGGCTCAACCATCACCCGGATGCGACCGCCGCAGGCCAGGCCGACCGCAAAGGCCTCGTCATCCGAAACGCCATACTCCAGCACCCGGCAGGTCCCGTCGGCCAGCGCCTCCTGCGCCTCGGCCACCACCGCGCCCTCAACACAGCCGCCCGAGACGGAGCCCATGATCTCAGCCTCGAAATTTATGGCGAGTTGCGAGCCGACCGGGCGCGGTGCCGACCCCCAGGTTTCGATCACCGTGGCCAGTGCGGCAAGCACACCGGCGCGATGCCAGCGGAGCGCCTGCTCGGGGATCTGATCATGTATCGCCACCGTCATCGCGGACCACCTTCACCTGATAGCAGTTATTCGTTGCCGATCTGATGTGAAGATAAGCGATATCCGGCGAAGTCAAAAGCGTCTCGCAATATGCCGTAATCTCTGCCTGCGGGACGACCTTTCCCGTGCCGTAAAGAATACGATGCGCCGATGTGTAGCCGCGAACGATATAAGCCGGGCTGCTGGTCAGGACCGGAGGGACCCCGGCCCCTTCATAAGCATCACAATCGGCACAAAGGAAGATCGGTCCGGTCTCGGCATAGGGCTGGCGTTCGGGGAAGGGGCAGGCTGCCAGGATCAGCATTTCGGAGCCTTCGGGAATGAAATCCAGACAGTGGCGGCAGGGCGCGCCTGTGCCGGGATTGGTGGCGCGCTCCGCTACATGTCCATAGGCATCGGGCCCGCCTGCCCTGATGCGCGTTACCCAATCGGTCGAAAGCGGTTCAAAACGGATGGTCATGGCAGTCTCCTTGGTTTGTTGACTGCACTTTGTGGCTATGCCGCCCCGACCAGCGACCCGAATGATGCGCATTCAGGATTTGAGACTTTCATAGGCCTCCAACGCCCGCTTGCGCCCAAGGTCGAGCGGGATAATCGGCACCTCGGGGCGGCTGTCGGCGCCAATGTTCCAACTGCGTGGCGCTGCCGCAAGAAACGCCTCCGCCCCCTGACCTTCCAGATAGTGTTGACGGTATGCGCCCTTTGGGTCGAATTTCTCGGCCTGTGTCGCGGGGTTGAAGATGCGGAAATAGGGGGCCGCGTCTGGCCCTGACCCGGCCACCCATTGCCAGCCCATTGCGTTGGCCGCCGGGTCCCAATCTATCAGACAATCCTCGAACCAGCGCTGGCCGAGCCGCCAATCTGTCAGCAAATGCTTGGCCAGATATGAGGCCGTGATCATACGCATCCGGTTGTGCATCCGGCCTGTTACATAAAGCTCGCGCATACCGGCATCGATGATCGGCTCGCCCGTCAATCCACGCTGCCATGCCTGCGCGTCGCCGGTCTCTGCCCGCCATGGAAAGGCGTCCCAACCGCTCCGCCAGTTCCGCTCGGCCATATGCGGTGTGTGCCACATCAGGTGCCAGGCGAATTCGCGCCAGACAAGCTCCTTAAAAAAGGTCTCCGCCCCCGAACTGCCATGTTGCCACGCTTGCTGGCCTGCGTGCCAGATTTGCCGCGGAGAAATCTCACCCACCGCCAGATTTTCGGACAGGCCCGAGGTTGCATCAAGATCAGGCCGGTTGCGATCCTCCTGGTAGCGGTCGATATCGGATTGCAGGAACGCGGTCAGCCGGTCCAGCGCCGCGACCTCTCCGACCCGGGCATGACCAGCCATGACTGACGCGCCCCGATGCATGGTAGCCCCCATTTGCCACGCAGCAAGGGTGTCACTGCTGGGCCAGCTATCCGGCGATGGGAGCTGCGCGATCCGGGGCAACGCCGTGTCCACTGCGCGTTGCGCGACATTGCGCCAATAGGGCGTGTAAACGGTATAAGGTGTGCTTTTGCCGGTCTGGACCGACCATGGCTCAAACAGCACCCAGCCGGGGAAGCTGTCGACTGTAATACCCTCAGCCTGCAGCGTGGTTTTGACAGCCGTGTCCCGCGCCACCGTTTCAGGTCGGTATTCCCGCGACCAGTAAACCGTGCCCGCCCCGGTTTCGCGTAGCAGCGCCTGCAAAACATCAAGCGGTTCCCCCCGCCGCAAGATCAACCGCGAGCCCAAGCCCCGAAGCGTCGCATCAAAATGACCGACCGCCTGCTCCAACCGCCATTTCGGCGCTGCGCCCAGCATTTCGGTAAGGGAATCAAGGATGAACACCGGTATAACCGGCGCGCCAGAACCCACCGCTGCCGTCAGTGCAGCATGATCGGTCAGACGAAAGTCACGGCGGAACCAGACAATGATCGGCTTGGGCATGAGAGTTTCGCATTCAATGGCAGACGCGGTGAGAGACACCGCCGGGACAGACGGCGGCGTTTTGGCGACCCCGGAAGGACTCGAACCCTCAACCTGGCGATTAGAAGTCGCCTGCTCTATCCAGTTGAGCTACGGGGCCACGGTCCCTGTTATTGTCCGGTTGGCAGATTTGGTCCACCCCCAGATCGCCGTGCTTGCCCGGATTTGACCCTGAAACGCCGTGAAACCGCCTTATTTCCCCCTGAAAAGAGGGTGGAAAGGGAAAGAATGCTCCCTTATCACGCGTAGCTATGTCCTGAGTAAATGTTCTTACAATCCAGACAGCACGCTGACCAAGCGTAAGTGAGAGTGTTAAAGTGAGTCAGTTGCGGCGTCTTTATGGCGTTCTTGGCGAGTATTCCGAACGTGTGCTTGACCGCATTGTCCGACGGGCGGGAGGTTCGGCAGACGCAGAGGGCGATTCCGATGATTTCCGGGCGATGGTACGCGCCCGCCAGATCGCTGCGGTCGTCTCGCTTACACCGATTATGATGATCGCCAATATGGCCAATGTAATCGGCCTGCTGATTATGCTGTCCATCTATGAAAACTTGACTTGGCCGGTGCTAGCCTGGGCTGCGTTTCTGGCTGGTTTTGCGCTTTACGCTCTGCTTCGGACCCGTCACCATATGAGCGACGGACCACCTGAGAAAGCCAGTGGTCGGGCCATTGGCGCCGCGGTCGCCCAAGCCTGGGTGCTGGGACTGGTCTGGACCTTTCCTGCGCTTTATCTGATCCCGCAAACTGACTATCTGACCGTCGGTTATGTCTGTGCGCTGACTGCTGGTATGCTGGCAGGCGGCTCTATGGCACTTTATCCGATCCCGCTGGCTGCTTTTGTATTCAGTCTAACTATTGCCGGTATCGGACTTGTTGCGCTGCTTTTGAACGCGCCCTATTCGTCTATCAGCTTTGCCATGAGTGCGGCCGTGTTCATCCTGGCCACAACCAGCGCGATAAACCGCCATGCTGTGATGTTCATGCAGGAGATGCGGCAGCGCATGAAACTGGAGGAACAGGCCGGTGTCATCAAGGTCTTGCTGAACGACTTCAAGGAACATGGTGCCAATTGGCTATGGGAATCCAATGCGGATGGCGAGATCATCAACTGTTCTCCGCGTCTGGCCGAGGTGGCAGGCATGAAACCAGAGCAGATCAACGGCATGCGCGCCTTGCATCTGCTGCAGAAGTTCAATGTTCGACCCATCAGTGACCATGATCAGGTCTTTGCCGCCTGGCTCGACGGCGCGGACTTTGGCCCCGAACTGCGATTGCTTGAGGTACGCGTCGCGCTTGATCATATTCAGGGCGAGACTCGGTTTTGGGAATTGCACGGCAATCCCAAAACAGATCAGCACGGAAATTTCGCGGGCTTTCTGGGCTGGGGGCGTGACGTCACCACAGAGGTCAAGGCGAATGAGCGGATCGAGTATCTGGCCACGCGCGACGCAATGACCGGCCTGCTGAACGCGACCGAATTCCGGCACCAGTTTGAGGAACGCCTGAACACCTTCCGCGATGTAACGGCCTATGAGGTGCAGGTCTCGGTCATGTATCTGGATGCGGATAAGCTGAAGGCAATCAATGACAGCCATGGGCACGACGCGGGCGACGCCCTGATCGTCGAGATGGGGCGCAATCTGGCGGCACTGGCGGATGACAAAACGCTGGTTGGCCGCAAGGGTGGTGATGAATTCCAGGTGGCTATTTTCCACCGACCCGAAATGGATTTGCGGCTGCGCAGTCAGGACCTTCTGCGCCGCATGACCGGCAGCTTTCGCCATGGCGGGCGTCTGATCCAGTACAATACATCGATCGGGATATCGACCGCCGGGATCGCCACCGCCGAGGTGGACCGCCTGCTGTCCGAAGCAGACCGCGCGCTCTATCGCGCCAAGGAAAGCGGCGGTCGGTCCTTTGAAATCTATGACGCGGAACTGGGTGATAAACTGGCCCGCCAGAGACGTCTGGCAACCGATATTGCGGCAGCCATTGATGATGGTGACCTCGATTTGCACTATCAGCCCATTGTCGCCCTCGACAGCGACAAGACGGTCGCCTGCGAGGCATTGCTGCGCTGGTCGCACCCGGATTATGGCGACATCGAACCTGAAATGATTGCTGAACTTGCCGAGACCACAGGACAGATCCACGATCTTGGGGACTACGTTCTGGTCCGCGCCCTGGCCGAAGCCGCACATTGGCCCGACCATATAGGTGTATCCGTCAATGTATCCGCCCTGCAGTTGGTCGTCGCCGATTTCCCCGGCCGGGTGCAGCAGCTACTGAACACGCATAATTTTGCGCCCGAGCGCCTTCGGCTTGAGATTGTTGAAACTCGGATGCTGAACGAGGACACGGTAACGCGACAAAGCCTCAATTCGCTTCGCGACATGGGGGTCGGCATCATCGTGGACGACTTTGGTGTCGGCTATTCGGGCATCGGATACCTGTCGGACTATCCGGTTACCGGACTAAAGATCGATGCGTCTTTGACACAGGATTGCGATGCTCCAGCCAAGAAGGCTGTTGTTGACGCGATAATCGGTGTCGCTCGCGCGCTGGATATCTCGGTCGTGGCCGAGGGTGTCGAACGGCCTGAGCAAATCGCCGCATTGCGGGGACTTGGCTGCGCATTCGGCCAGGGTTCCCTGACCAGTCGCCCGCAGCCATCCGGCGATATTCGCGCCCGTCTTGAAAAAGACAGTGCTGCAGCCAAAAGTCGGCCTGCCTGACCTGCAGGCCACCACGTTCACACTTGGGACGTTTTTTGCCATGCTACGTCCATATTTTAGTCATTCTCGCTTGCTAGAAGGTCCATCGCGGCCCGGTTTTGTGATGGCTGGGTCCGCAAGATATCGTTTTCTATCGGGGGGTAGGTAGACGCGCGAACAGACGGGACCGAGATGCGAGACAACTCACGATCAGGCGATTTGCCGCAGAGCGCCGATAGCGCTGGCCGATCAACGGCCTCATCCGTCTATACCGCCTGCCGCCATTTCGTCAGCGTCGGTGCCCTCGTTGCCCTGTCGCTGAACTTATCCATAGCCGACGGTAGCAAAGTATCTGCGTCGACACCAACCGGACCTGGCGTCATACAGGCCGATGTTAGTTTCAGCACGGGGTTTGGACATTCAGTCGACGCCGTAATGCTAGCAGGGCGCCTGACCTCCCCCGAGGAGGTTTTTCAAACCTGGCCCGATGCCCGCGTATCAGCCGGTGATCAGGATTGTTCCCGCACTTTGGCCGCACAGGTGCGCAACACGGTTTTCCACTTTGAACCGCATCAGACCATGCTTGACCCCGAATACTTTGGTCAGTTGCAGATCCTGGCCGACCGGACCAGTGCCTGCCCGGATATCCGGCTGGGAATTTCCGGGACCAGCGCCCCGGAAGCCGCGCGGATCGCTTCAATCCTGCGGGTGCTGCAGCGCCGTGGCTATGACATGGCGCAGTTCAGGGCTCAGACACCTGCCCTTTCCCTGTCCGATCAGGGGAACGAGAAGATGGGGCGTATCGAATTCACGCTGCTGAGGGACAGCCATCCTTAAACCTGTAAACGTCGCCGCCCCAGGGGTGAGGGCATCGTACCCAAGGAATGTCTAATGCTGGAGTTAATGATGACCATACTGCCCTTTGCCCCGCAAATCGTGATGATCTCTCTGACGGTGATGATCTCAACCATCTGCATCCACCTGATCCGCCGCCATCACCATTCACTTGACGCAAACACACAGCGCGCGCATCGCGGGGCTGCAGAACGAACTAGCAAGCACCTGGCTAAGGTGCAGCGGCAACTGGCGCAGGCTTTTGACACCTGTGAAAAAGACGATATTACGCCTGTCCAATGAGGGCTGGCATGACATTCTTCTGGAATTTCGCTTTGCGCCAAACAGCATAGCCTAACGCTATCTGAGATCAGAGTTCTGGGCATGATGGACGAAATCTGATGTCTCGTGGTTTTTCTGCCGAGCTTTGATGGAAAGACGAACGGTTTTGTCGTGCTTTCTTCAAAAACATGATTCAGGTTTGCCCAAAAACGCTGTAAGCAAAGCCAAATCGCCGCGAAAGGGTCAGCGCCTATGTTTTCCAACACATTTCCAGATCGTGCAGAAATCGCCGAGATGACGGCACAGATGCTGCTGGAAATCGGCGCCGTCCATTTCCGGCCAGATCAGCCCTATATCCTGACCTCAGGCATGGCCAGCCCGGTCTATATCGACTGCCGCAAAGTGATCTCCTATCCGCGCGTGCGCGCAGCGCTGATGGATTTCACCGTCGCCAGCCTGTTTCGAAACATCGGCTTTGAGGCCTTTGACGCCATAGCCGGTGGCGAAACTGCGGGCATCCCGTTTGCCGCATTCATCGCGGACCGCATGGGCCTGCCGATGCAATATGTCCGCAAGAAACCCAAAGGTTTCGGCCGCGACGCCCAGATCGAGGGAGAGATTCGCGAGGGCCAGCGTGTTCTTCTGGTCGAGGACCTGGCCACCGATGGCGGCTCAAAGCTGCGTTTTGCCGAAGCAATTCGGAACGCAGGTGCCATCTGTCACCACAGTTCAGTCCTGTTCTACTACGATATTTTCGAGAATGGCCTGACGGAACTGGAAGCTGCAGAACTGGACCTGCACTATCTGGCGACATGGTGGAATGTGCTGGCCGCGGCGCGAAAGAGTAAAGCCTTTGACGGGCGTACACTGGAGGTCGTCGAATCTTTCCTGCACGCCCCATTGGACTGGTCCGCAGCCAATGGCGGCAATTACACACCAGAGGCAAAGAACGCCTGACTGGCCATCGGCGCAAATAGGTCTTTGATTACCAAATAAAAAACGACCCCAGAGGAGTCGTTTTTTCAATCCAGTTAGGATTATAGTCATGCGGCTGCGCGCCGCTCACTTTCTTCGCGGGACAAGGCCACCGATGTCCGCACCCCACGGGCAACGAACTCCATCAGACCTTTGACGCAGCGCTCGTTCGGGTCGATCCCGGCGCACATCAGCACCTCACGACCATCCCGAGACCGCGCCCAGCGCGCAATCACATCCGGGCCATTACCGTATTTTTTATCATCGGCGATGGCATCATCCAAAGCAGCCAGAACCACCGCAGCAAAGAGCTTGCGTGCACGCGAGCCCTGATCATTGGTGTAAGCTGCCTCATCCACGTAATCGAACATTACGCCCCCATCCGTCCTTGTTTTTTATCCATTCCACAATATGACAGTTTTTCAACGGTCCAGTATTGCATATTGCGCATGGCAGCCATGCATTCAACACATTTCTGCCGTATTCATCACACCAAGCCGTCCCAGAAAATGACAAAAAACTTCTGCCACAGGGAAAAATTGTGTTGTGATGCGTGTCACTTAGTATTCATTGGGTGTGTTGCAACAGATGTGTGCTAAAATAAGACAAACAGTATGCCGCAGGAGAGGTCTATGTATCCGATTGCCCGTCTTTTTGCCCTAGTTCTTGCTTTTTTCGCCGCGATTCCCGCTGCGACGGCTCAGTCCGAGAAAACGATTCTCGTACTTGATGCCTCCGGTTCCATGTGGGGCCAGATTGACGGCGTGAATAAAATTGTCATTGCAAAACAAGCCATCAACGACCTTCTCGACACCCTGCCCGAGGGCACTGAACTGGGCCTTTCTGCGTATGGGCACCGGCAGAAGGGTCAATGTTCCGATATTCAGACCCTGGTGGAACCCGGCGCAGACACCCGCCAAGCGATTCGCGATGCTGTGGCCGCGATTAATCCCAGAGGCATGACACCGCTTTCCGACGCCGTGCTGCGGGCCGCTGAAACCCTGAAGTACGAAGAAGAGAAAGCGACAGTGATTCTGCTGTCTGATGGGATCGAAACCTGCGACCGGGACCCCTGTGCCATTGGTTCTGAACTGGAAAAGGTCGGCATCGACTTCACCGCCCATGTCATCGGCTTTGACGTGAATGCCGAAGCAGACCGCGCGCAACTGGCCTGTCTGGCCGAGAATACCGGCGGACGCTTTCTTGCAGCCTCGAACGCGGCAGAGCTCAGCGAAGCGCTGAGCGAAGTGGCCGAGACCCCTGCCCCGCCGCCCGCGCCGACGACTGCGGATGCGGAATTTGTCGCCACACTGGAAGAAAACGGGCCGACCATCACAGAAGGCATCGCCTGGGATCTGACGCCTCAGGCCGAAGATGGGACTAAATTGAACGGCTTTGAGATGGGCGTGCTGCGTATGGGCGTCAGACCCGGAGCCTACCGGGTTACCGTCAATCGGCCGGAAACCGGTGATAGTGTATATCGCGATGTGATCATTCAGGGCGGTCAGGAAAACCGGGTGGTTTTGGTGCTGCCCAATCCGACCCCGGATGCATCGGTCAGCGGGCCGTCAACCTCGCCCATTGGTGCACCGATTGCGGTTCAATGGGAAGGCCCGGGCGAGGAGTTGGACCAGATCACCGCAGCCACCACGGACGCGCGCCCTGGCGAGTTTGCGACCTACGCCTATGTCAGCGGCGGAACACCGACAGAGCTTCGTACGCCGTCAAAGCCTGGCGAGTACGAGATCCGCTATCTTTGGAACAATCAGGTTCTGGCAACCCAAACGCTGACAGCCACCCCGCTGGAGGTTACGCTTGAGGCTGCAGATGAAGCCGTGATCGCCTCGACCATTCCGGTCGGACATGACGGTCCGGATTATGAAATGGATATCATCGTTGTCGCCAAACCGGATCAAAACCCGGGCGAGTACATCAATTACACATATATCAACGGCAACGACACGGTCGAACTGGCCCTGCCTGCAGAGCCCGGCGACTATGAGCTGCGCTATGTCATGGCACTGGATCAGACCATTCTGGGCACCCGCCCCATCACCGTGACCGAGGTGCCAATCACGCTGAGCGCGCCGGAGACCGGGTCTGCCGGCTCCGCCATTGTGGTTGAATGGGACGGACCCGATGGCGAGGGGGATTACATCTCGATCGCAGAGGTCGACAGCCGCAGCGGACAGTATATCGCCTATGAATATACCGAGAGCGGCAACCCGACGCCGATGATCCTGCCGGGTGTCCCGGGCACTTACGAGGTGCGTTACATCATCGGTCAGGACAACACGCTGGGCGCCACCAGGACGGTGACGGTTACCGATCCTGTTGCCTCGGTCAGCGGACCAGAGACAGCGTTAATCGGCTCTGAGGTTAAGGTTGACTGGACCGGACCGGACAATGAAGGCGACTACGTGACCGTTGCGGAGACCGATAGCGCGGGCAATGAATATGAAAGCTATTCCTATCTTTCGGATGGCAGCCCGGTTCGCCTGATCATGCCAGGCAAACCTGGTGAATATGAACTGCGTTATGTGCTGGATCAGAAGAACGTCGTGCTGGCTATGGCCATAATCAAGGTCGAAGACGTCAGCGCAACTCTTACAGCACCTGCGGAAGCCGAGGTCGGCTCGCGTATTGCTGTGGAGTGGGACGGACCAGACAATGAAGGCGACTACGTCACCATCGCTCAAACGGGCGACAGTGGGAACGTATACAGTGACTACTCCTATACCAACGAAGGCAGCCCTGTAAGCCTGCGCATGCCGCCAAAGCCCGGCACTTATGAGCTGCGTTATGTTCTGGACAAAGGGAACAAGGTGATCACAAGCGTGCCGATCACCCTGACACCGGCCAGCGCGTCGTTCGATGCGCCGAACACGGCAGAGGTCGGCTCGGAACTGGTCGCCGCCTGGATTGGGCCAGACAACGAAGGCGACTACGTCACCATTGCAAAGGCCGGGGATGCGGGGAACGAATACCAAAGCTATGTCTACACAAGCCAAGGCAATCCTGCACGCCTGAAAGTACCGGCAGAAGTTGGCGAATACGAGCTGCGCTATGTATTGGACAGCGGGAACAGTGTGATCGAACGTGTCGCACTGACCGTGACCGATGTGCAAGCGACCTTAACCCCGCCAGAAAAAGCTGAAATCGGCTCTCAGATCGTTGTTGATTGGGAAGGCCCGGGCAATGATGGCGACTATATCACCATCGCTCAACCTGATCAGGCTGGAAACCAATATGTATCCTATGCATATGCCAGCCAAGGCAGTCCGGCGCGGCTCGACGCTCCGGCAGAGGCAGGCCAGTATGAATTGCGCTATGTCTTGGGCACCGGTAGCCGGGTGATTGGACGGGCACCGATAACCGTAACAGAGGTGGAGGCATCTGTTACAGCACCGGAGAAAGCAGAGGCGGGGTCAGAAGTTGCCATCTCGTGGACCGGCCCTGACAATGACTACGACTACATTGCCATCGCCAATCCCGACGATCCTGATAACGGCCGTGTCCACTACACCCACACCAACAAGGGCAATCCCCTGCGGCTGAAACTGCCAGCCGAGGCGGGCGAGTACGAGTTGCGCTATGTTTTGCATAACGGGACACGTGTAATAAGCCGCACACCCGTGACCGTGACTGAAGTGGAAGCATCTGTAACTGCTCCGGAAAAAGCGGAAGTTGGATCAGAGATCGCCGTCGAGTGGGCCGGCCCCGACAATGACCATGACTACATCGCCATTGCCGAGGCAAACGCCCCTGACAATAGCCGCATCCACTATACCCGCACCAAGACGGGCAATCCCCTGCGGTTGAAAATGCCAGCTGAGGCAGGCGAGTACGAGTTGCGATATGTTTTGCATAATGGGACACGGGTAATCGGCCGCACGCCGTTGGCCGTGACTGAGGTGGAAGCATCCGTAACCCCTCCGGAAAAGGCAGAAGTCGGATCAGAGATCGTCGTCGAGTGGACGGGCCCTGACAACGCAAACGACTACATTGCCGTTGCCAACCTCGATGATCCGGACAGCCAACGTATCCACTACACTCGGACGAGAAAGGGCAACCCTTTGAGGCTGAAAATGCCAGCCGAGGCGGGCGAGTATGAGCTGCGCTATGTTTTGTATACTGGGAAACGCGTCCTCAGCCGAGCACCGCTTACCGTTACAGAAGCCACAGCGACAGTTGCCACCTCAACCGTGGCTGAGACCGGGACAGTGGTTTTGGTTGAATGGACCGGGCCGGAGAACAGCAACGACTATATCGGTCTGGCTGAGGCAGGCAGCGCGGATGACCAGCGTGTCAGCTATATCCGTGTAGAAAAGGGCAGCCCGATGCGGTTCCAGTTGCCTGCCGAACCTGGCGAGTATGAATTCCGTTATGTCCTGAACAACGGCAGGAAGGTGATCGCGCGTACGCCGATCACCGTAACGGGCAGTACCGCCACCCTCACCGCCCCCGAGACGGTCGTTGCCGGGGCACAGTTTGTGGTGGAGTTCACCGGCCCTGAGGCAGATCGTGATCGTATTTCGATCGCCGAGCCTGATAGCCGCGACCACGAACGTCGCGGATATGCCTGGACCAGAGACGGCAGCCCATTGCGGCTGACCGCACCGGGAGAGACCGGGACTTATGAACTGCGCTACACTATCGGCCTGAAGGATGGTGTGATCGCGCGTACACCGCTAACCGTGACACCTGCAGAAGCGACCCTGGAAGCGCCGGGGACCGCACCTGCCGGGACCGAGATTCTGGTGAACTGGACCGGCCCAGACTACGATCGTGACATAATCGCGTTGGCCCGGTTGGGCGACAGCAGCGGACAGCGGAAAAGCCACGCACGGACCTCGGACGGACCAACGGTGCGGCTGACTGTGCCAGAAAAGCCCGGCGATTATGAATTGCGGTATATCATCTCAGACGGAACGGTGATCGCGCGCCTTCCGCTGAAAGTCGAGTAAAAGGACTGGGCGCGGGGATAACCGCGCCCGGCCGCATCTTCAGTACTTGAAAACCTTCGGCACTGTCGCACGGATTTGTGCATCGATCTTGCTACGTCGCCAACCGGTCAGTTCCGACAGCGTAGCGGCCTCTTTCTGCATTCTGCTGCGGGTGTCGCGCACATACTGAACACCCTCATCACAGGTGATCTTACCGTCAAAAGGCACGTTCATGATGTAGCGCCCCTGGAAGTTTTCCCGATCATCGGTAATGCGGAACAGTAAATCCTTTTGGAAAGTATCGCGCTCATACTGCACGTGCATCCGGGTCACAAAAACGTCCTGCCCTACATTGTCGCCAGGCTTCAGCCAGTTGACACCCAGTTCCTGCAGTTCCTCACGTGTCAGCGGATCAGCCGCGCAAGGATCGCACCAGGCCATATCCCAGGCATATTCGGTCATCACCGTGTTGGGCCGGGCTGCGCGGGCGAAGGTTGCCTTGTAGAAGTCACCGAAATAATCGCGCACGAAGGTCGGGATATTCACATCGCTTGGGATACGGGCGTTGGCATAGTTTGAGGCCTCAACCCTGCCTTGGCGCGTCAGGGTCATGATCAGCAAATCCTGAGTTTTGTCGGCATTCACCTTGCCCAGTTGCAGCGGCAACATGAAGTTTTTGGACCGGAAAGAGATGCGCAGCGGCTGCAGTTCTTTCTTATCCGCCTTGGCATGACGCTCCAGATTGACGCGGGCAACAAAGAATTTCATGCCTGCCGCAATATAGTCCGCCAGGATCAGTTCTGCACCATCCGGAATGTTATAGCCTTCCTGCTTCAGATAGATGGTCAGACCATCGCTTTCCTTGGCGGACAGGATAACGATGTCGTAAGAGCCGACGGCATACTGCGCCTCGACCTTCACGCCAAGTGCGGCAGCGCCACGAGAACGTTTTTGAAATGCACCGTCTTCGTTGGGGGATAGCGCCATTTCATACACAGGAACAGGCATACATGGGTCACCGTCATGGTATTCCACCAGCCTTGGTGCAGAATACTCATCCAGATGATTGACCGTCTCTGGCTTCACGGTTGCGATCTGATCCCGTTTCAAAACCTTCGGGGTCGGCACCACAAGCGCAAACTCTGACGCCGGGCCACGATAATCCGAGGACATGGTGATCGTCGAATTTTGCCCGTCGCGAACAAACACCACCTTGGAGGCTTCGTTGTAAAGATTGCCGTCAGCGCGGGCGACGTAAAAGCCGCAAAAGGCCTGAGCAAGCCCCGGCAACAGGCACAAGGCCAAAGTTAAAAGACGCATCGGAAGATCCCCCTTGGTCCGTTTCAGCATGAAAGGTCGCCCGCTGGGGGGCTTACGTCAACTCAATCCTGTGAAACATACAGCAAGATTTACGCTGGCGTTTGATCTGCACTGTCAAAGCGCGGGCTGCAGATCATGCGCCTAAAGCGTCTCGCGAAATACCTCAGAAATTCAGTATCATCGAACGCATTGAGATCTCTGATTTCAGGCAGCATCAGATGATTCAGGTTTTTCGCATGACGCTCTAAAACCCCAGCCGATCCCGCAGCGCATACCAACTCATTGCCAGTACCAACAGCGGATGCCTGAGCCGCCCGCCCCCTGGGAACGCCCGGTGTTTCAAACCGGCCAATTGGTCAAAGCGGTCGGTCTGCCCCGCCACACGCTCGGCCAGCAAGCGACCTACAAGCGCGCTCATCGCAACGCCTTGTCCAGAATAGCCGCTGCCGGTCAGAATGGTTGGTGAAAGGGTACGCACAAAAGGCATGCGGTTGATGGTGATACCCAGCGTTCCGCCCCAAGCATACTCAATCCGCACATCTTTCAGCTGCGGATACACCTTCAGCATATTGCCTTGTACCATCCCGGCAATGTCGGACGGGAAGCGATATCCATAGCTTTCGCCGCCGCCGAACAACATGCGGTGGTCTGCGGTCAGGCGGTAGTAATTCACAACGAACTTGTCATCTGCCACGCAAACATCATCACGGATCAGGCTTCGGGCAACATCCTCACCCAGCGGTTCAGTCACCGCGATAAAATTGTTAATCGGCATGACATGTGCCGCCGTTTGCCGTTCCAGATCGCCCAGATACCCATTGCAGGCATAGATCACGTGATCCGCAAGGACAGCACCGGTTTCGGTTGCAATACGATGCGGCGCGCCCTGCGTTACCTTAGTCACACGGCTTTGCTCATGCAGCACCGCACCCGCCCCGATCACTGCTGCTGCCAGCCCAAGCGCGTAATTCAGCGGATGCAGATGCCCCGCGCTGTCATCCTGCAAGCCGCCATGGTAGAATTCCGTGCCGACCCGGTCGCGGATTGCGGCCTGATCCAGCTTCTCCAGCCGATGGCCATATACCTTTTCCATATGCTCTGCATGAGCATAGCTGTGGGCAACATTGGCCTTAACACTGTCCCCATGAATTGCGCCGCTTTTTAGGTCACAGGCAATGCCATGATCGGCAATGGTCTTGCGCAACCGGGCATCCCCTTCCCGGGCCAGATCCCACAGCGCACGCGCCCAGTCCAGACCAAGCTTCGCCTCAAGCCATTCCTGTTCCTGCCGGTTGCCGACGCAAACCTGCCCGCCATTGCGTCCGGATGCACCCCAGCCCAGCCGTTGAGCCTCCAGTACCCGCACAGACAAGCCCTTCTCAGCCAGATGCAGCGCGGCAGTCAGACCGGTGAACCCACCACCAATGATGCAAACATCTGTCCGATGCTCACCCTTCAGCGGTGGTGCGTCGGGCGAGGGATTGGCCGTCGCCGCATAGTAGCTGGGTGCATGTTCACCCGGCTGGTCATTCAGGGTCAGCAGATCCTTCATACGCTTAGCAGCAGATGCTCTCGCTCCCACGGGGAGATCACGGCGAGAAAACTTTCTGCCTCGTGCCGTTTCAGCGCGGCATAAACCTTGCAGAAATGCGGGCCAAGCAACTCACTGACGCCGGGGGCTTCGTCGAACGCATCCAGCGCCTCAAGTAACCCGCGCGGCAAAGAGTAGTCATAATCATAGGCTTCACGGCTAACGGCGCGGCGTGGGGTCAACCCCTGCTTCATCCCCAGATAGCCACAGGCAAGCGAGGCCGCAAAGGCCAGATACGGGTTGGCATCCATGCCGGTAATCCGGTTCTCCACCCGGCGCGCCTGCGGCGAGCTGACCGGAATACGCAGGCCCGTGGTCCGGTTATCCGGCCCCCATTCCAGATTGATCGGGGCCGAACCGCTGGCGACATACCGGCGGTAGGAATTCACATAAGGCGCCAGCATCGGCACGACATTCGGCAGATAGGTTTGCTGCCCCGCCAGAAACCCATGAAACAGCGCTGTTTCGCTGCCATCTTCGGCGGTGAACACGTTCTTTCCGGTCTTCGCATCCACCACCGACTGGTGGATATGCATGGCTGAACCCGGCTCGTGCTGCATTGGTTTGGCCATAAACGTCGCGAAACAGTTCTGGCGCAATGCGGCCTCGCGAATGGTGCGTTTGAAGAAAAACACCTGATCGGCCAGCGCAACCGGATCGCCATGGATAAAGTTGATCTCAATCTGCCCAGCGCCACCTTCCTGAATGATCGTGTCGATCTCAACACCCTGCGCATCGGCAAAGTCATAGATATCGTCAATCACCGGGCCATATTCATCCACCGCCGTCATCGAATAGGACTGGCGCGAGGCGACAATCCGACCGGTACGACCGATGGGCGGCTCAATCGGCATGTCCGGGTCGGTGTTGGGTTTGGTCAGATAGAACTCCATCTCCGGTGCCACCACCGGCTTCCAGCCTGCCTCGGCATACAGATCCACAATCCGCTTAAGGATGTTGCGCGGCGCCAGGGGCACGGGGCGGCCGTCATGGTCCAGAACGTCATGGATCACCTGGATCGTGACATCATCGGTCCATGGAGAGGCCGTCGCCGTCGCATGATCCGGCGCAAGGATCATGTCACTTTCAGTCCATTGATGCTCAATCTCCATATCGACATAGTCGCCATCAATGGTCTGATAGAAAATCGACATCGGCAGATAGGTCCGCTCCGCCCGTGCAAATTTTGCCTGCGGCATCGCCTTGCCGCGGGAAATCCCGGCAATGTCAGCAATGACACATTCCACCTCCTCCACGCGGCGGCCATTCAGCCACTCGCGGGTTGTTTCAGGCAGTTGGGCGGTCCAGTCCGGATCAGGTTTTGCACGCATATCAGTCCTCAAAGCCGGCCCACTGGAATACGTTTGGCACCGTTCTGCTCGGCCAGCACGCAAATCCAGTCATGGGCAAGGGTTGCTGCGGCGATCGCGGTCATCTCACTGTGGTCATAAGGCGGGGAAACCTCGACAATGTCCATCCCGACAAGGTTCAGCAAGCCCAGTCCGCGCACAAACTCCAACGCCTGCCAACTGGCCAACCCGCCTGAAACCGGCGTGCCGGTTCCCGGCGCAAAGGCAGGATCCAGCGCGTCGATGTCAAAGGACAGATAAACCGGCCTGTCCCCGGCCCGGTCAATCGCCACCTCAAGGGCCGCATCAATCCCGTTGCGATGGACCCAAGGTGCGGTCAGAATTTCAAAGCCATGATCGCTGTCATTATAGCTACGCAATCCGATCTGGGTTGAGCGCGCAACATCAACGATCCCCTCTGATGCCGCCCTTGCAAACATGGTGCCATGGTCCATCGCCCGCCCGTCATCGCCCCAGGTGTCGCAATGCGCATCCACCTGGATCAGTGCGACAGGCCCATAAGCGGCCGCATGGGCCCGCAGCAGCGGGTAAGAAACGAAATGATCACCGCCAAGGCTAAGCAGCTTTGGTCCGGCGGCAATGATTTCTGCCGCATGTGCCTCAATCGACGGCGCAATCGTCTCGGGATGGTGCGGGTCCAGAAACACATCGCCGCAATCAACCACAGACAGGGTTTCGAACGGATCAAATCCAAAAGGAAAGGCCTTCAACTCTGCCAACTGTGTCGAGGCCTCGCGGATCGCGCGCGGCCCAAAGCGGCAACCGGGCCTGTTTGTCACCGCAGCATCAAACGGAATGCCGGTTACGGCCACATCAACCCCGGCAAGGTCACGCGTATAGCGCCGCCGCAGAAAACTAAGCGCACCACCATAGGTATTCTCCGGCCAGCGCCCATGCGCAGCAGTCGACCGAAACGCCTGATCACCCTTCTCCATCAAACCCTCTCAAATTCAAACACATCTGCGATACGACCACCCCAGGTCCCGGCCGGGGTGGCGGGGGTGGGCGGGCG